>JBOGSE010000864.1:0-1352 GCA_050694895.1 bacterium
TTTGTACGGCCGCGGGGGAGCCGGGGAAGACCGACATCCGCTTTGGTGGACGCCTGGCCCGCCGCACAGGAGCGCACACAACCGTCTTTCATGTCAGATCGCGAACGGCGACTCCAGACGAGAGCAAACGAATCGAGCGGCACCTCAACCAGGCGCAGAAGTTCCTCGCGTCGCTCGACGTCGATAGTGACACTTCAACTGCCGAAGGGGCACTCGTGGAGACGATTCTGGCGAAGGCGGAGGGGGATGACTACGACCTTGTCGTCATCGGCGCCCCTGCGCCGCGGGTGCGCCAGCGGGTCCGCTGGCGCGATTTCACCACGCAGATCGTCAGCGGCACGCGACGTCCCGTGCTGATTGTTCCTATGCGAGAGTAAGTAAAAGGCACGGGCGGCCCAGATCGAGCCGCCCCTACTGCGCTTGCCGTTGGTGTCTTAGCTAGTCGTCATCGTCATCATCATCGTCGTGGTGAACGTGGCGGTGGACGACAATGACCTTGCGCTTGAATTTCTTGAAGTGCCCATTCTGCTTGATGATGACTACCTTCCTGATAAGCACAGGCTGCACAGTCTGAATCGGGAAGCACTGGATTTGCTTCACGGGCTGGACCTGTACCACCTGTACGAACACTCCGTTTGTCGCAAGGACGAAGTGCGACACCGGCTGCCAACTCGTCACCGTGACACAGTGAAACGACCCGTTGTGATTCGGAAACGTAACGCGGTGCGAGGCCGACGCATGAGCCGGGACGACCAGCGGTACAATCGCAAGTAGCAACAGAGCCAGCATGACTTTCCGGACCATAACTCACCCCCCTTCATGTCGGGAACATCAACTACCCGTGTTTCCTTTACCCGTACTTCTTTCTTCGGAATCCCGCGCACCCCTCCCGACTCGCACCACCCTTTGAGGTTCCGCCCACGACTAGTCAAGCACCGCCGTAGCCTCGACTTCGATCAGAAACCCGGGAAGCGCCAGGTCCTGCACGCCGACAAGGGTGCTCGCAGGGGCGTATTCGCCGAACGCCTCGCGCCGGGCGGCCGCGATTGTGGGCCGCAAATTCTCCGAATAGTTGACGACGTACCACGTGATCTTTGCAACATCGGTCGGGGCGGCGCCGACCGAAGCCAGGGCTGCGATGAGATTCCGGAAGGCCTGCCTCGCCTGCGCGCCGAGGTCGCCCGCGCCCACCAGGTTTCCTTCTGGGTCGAGGGCGACCTGGCCGGCAATGAACACGATCCTCTTGCCGGTTGCGACGGTGACCTGAGAATAGCCCCTTGGCTGCGGCAATTCAGCCGGATTATGCCTCTGTATGGTCATGTAAACTCCCTCCAATCCTTGAGAATCTCCCG
>JBOGSE010000865.1:0-3835 GCA_050694895.1 bacterium
CGCTCGTGACCAGCCCGACGTACCCGAGGCCGCCGATGACGCAGATGCTCATCGGGAGGCGCCGGTGCGCCCTTCGGCGTGTTGCTGCGCAAAGAACGACACGGTGCGCGCCATGCCATCGGCGAAGCCGACCGTCGGCGCATAGCCAAGCTGCTCGCGCGCCTTCGAGATGTCGGCGAGCGTGTGGCGGACGTCCCCGCGGCGCGGCGCGGTATGCCGCCGCTCGACGCGATGTCCGAGCAGGCGCTCGATGGCGTCGGCGACCTCCAGGAGCGTCACCCGCTCACCGCAGGCGATGTTGAGGGCCTCCCCCGACAGATCCCGTCCGTCGGCCGCCAGCAGGTTCGCGGCCACGACGTTGTCGATATACGTGAAGTCCCGGGATTGCAGACCGTCGCCGTGGACCTCGAGCGGCCGGCCGTTCAGGATCCAGGAGATAAACAGGGGAATGACCGCGGCGTACTGCGACGCGGGATCCTGGAGCGGTCCGAAGACATTGAAATAGCGCATTGAGACCGTGGGGAGGCCATACGTCCGGGTGAAGACGCGGCAGTAGTGCTCGCCGGCAAGTTTGCTGGCCGCGTAGGGGGAGATCGGCGCGGGGAGCTGGTCTTCGCTCTTCGGGAGGACGGGATTGTCGCCGTAGATCGACGATGACGACGCGTTGACAAACCGCTGCACGCGCGCGTCTACGGCCGCCATCAGCATGTTCAGCGTCCCGACGACGTTGGCCTCGGTCGCACCCATGGGATCGTCGACCGAGCGAGGGACGGCGCGCATGGCCGCCTGGTGCAGGACGACCGTCACGCCCGCGCACGCCTCGCGGCAGGTGGCCGCAGCGCGGATGTCCCCGTTGACCACCTCGACGCCGTTCGTCTGCGCGCGACCGCCCTCGGGCGGGACCTCCACATCGCGGCCGAGAACATGGGCAAGGTTCGTCACCCGCCCGGTCGAGAAGTTGTCCAGCACGCGGACCGACTCACCGCGAGCCACGAGCGCCCCCACCAGGTGGGCGCCGATGAATCCGGCCCCGCCGGTCACCAGGTAGCGCATTGAACCCTCAACGGTCTCCTGTCGTGCGCGACCGGCTCGGGCTCAGCCGAGCTCGATCTCAGAGGAGTCCCCAAGATTGATCCTGGCCGCCCGGCCGGTCACGGACGCGTGCTCGCCGATGATCGAGTGTTCGAGCAGCACGCCGTCCAGCGTCGCGTCGGCATTCACAATGCTGTCCCGCACGACGGAGTTCGTCACCCGAGCTCCCTCGGCCACCGAGGCGAACGGCCCGATGACCGAGCCTTCGATCTGCGCCGACGGATCGACGAACGATGGCGGCAGGACAACCGAGCCCGGTGGCGGGGCCTGGGTGACACGGTCGGCGGCCAGCAACTCCCGATTGGCCTCCAGCAGCGCTTCGGGCGTTCCGCAGTCGTACCATCCCGAGATGTGAAAGGTCTCCATCTTCTCGCCGCTCTCCACCATCATCTGCAGCGCGTCGGCGAGCCAGTACTCCCCGCGCACCATCCGGTGCTCATTGACCATCCGCTCGAGCGACGCGCCGAGCAGCCGGGGGTTGCGGATCATGTACACGCCCACCACGGCGAGGTTGCTCGCTGGCACCTCGGGCTTCTCCACCAGGCGACGCACGCGCCCATTCGAGACCTCAACGACGCCGAAGCGCCGGGGATCGCTGACCTCGTGCACGCCGATGGCCGACGAGGGAAGGGCCAGCACGCGAGGGAGGTCGGCTTTGATGATCGTATCGCCCATGATGATCAGCGTCCCATCCCCGTTCAGATGCTCGCGCGCGACATAGATCGCGTGCCCGTTGCCGAGTGGCTCCGACTGCTCCACGACGTGGAGCCGGAGGCGGTAGCGCGAGCGGACGTACTCCTCGACCTTTTCCCCGAGATGTCCGACAACGAGCACGACATCGTCCACCCCGGCGGCGACCAGCTCATCGAGGATATGCCCCAGAATCGGCCGTCCGGCGACATGCATCAGGGCCTTGGGCTGCGTGTGCGTATGGGGCCGCAGGCGGCGGCCAACGCCGGCGACCGGGATAATCGCCCTCATGACGTCCTCCCACTTCGCTTTGCTGTAATCGCTTCCTGTTGAAGAGGCCTGGCGGCCGGCACTACCGGCCGCGGAGTGTCAGCACGAGACCGAGTGTGCGCACGAGAATCACGGCGTCGAGAAACAGGGAGCAGTGTTTGATGTAATAGAGATCATACTGCAACTTGATCAGCGCGTCTTCAGCGGAGCTGCCGTACCGGTAGTTGACCTGGGCCCAGCCAGTGACTCCCGGCCGCATCGCATGCCTGGCTCGATAGAACGGGATCTGCTCCTCCAGTCCGGCCACGAACTCAGGCCGCTCAGGCCGCGGTCCGATGAACGACATCTCTCCGCGCAGCAGGTTGATCGCCTGCGGAAGCTCGTCGAGGTGGAGGCGCCGCAGAATCCTTCCCGTCCAGGTCCGCCGGGTATCATCCTCGACGGCCCATTGAGGGCCATCGGCCTCGGCGTCGGGCACCATGGTCCTGAACTTGAGCAAGGTGAAGAGGCGACCGCCCCGTCCGGTCCGAGCCTGCCGGTAGACGATCCGACCGGGCCCCTCCAGCCTGATCATCAGGGCAATGAACGGCAGCAACGCGAGCGTCACCAGGGTGCCGGCCAGGCCGATCGTAATATCCATCAGACGCTTAAGGACGAGATACAGGCGGTTCCGGTCGCGCTCCATCGGCAGCACGACATGGAGGCGCCGGCCAACGTGTGCCACCGGGACGCGACCGGTCAGGCGCTCGTAGACCGCCTGCATGTAGGTCACCTGAATGCCTTTCTGGTGACAGTCGAGGAGTGCGGCGACCATGTCGACATCCATGGTCTCCTCCCGCGTCACGGCCAGGATGACTTCGGACACTCCCTGGTCGAGGACGACCCGCGCCAGATCGCCGGACCTCCCAAGGACCGGGAGGCCGCTGACGACC
This sequence comes from bacterium, assembly GCA_050694895.1. Lineage (GTDB taxonomy): Bacteria > Sysuimicrobiota > Sysuimicrobiia > Sysuimicrobiales > Humicultoraceae > JBQTJP01. The sequence continues at coordinate 2,985 of JBOGSE010000865.1, forward strand.
GTTCCCTGCTGGGCCGCCGCATCGTCGACGAATCCCATCAGATCGTACTCCGTACTGGCATGCGTCTGCACGGCCTCCACCAGCGTCCGGCCTGCCCAGCCGGCGCCCGCTATCACGACGCGGTGGCGGAACGTGGGCTGCATCAGCAGACCCGCGTAACTGGTGCGCACGAGCGCAACCAGTCCCATCATGGATAGAAGAAACGTGGCCGCGGTCAAACGGGAGGTATGCAGGGGAGGGGTCAGGTAGGGAATGAGCAGATAGATCCCGGCCACGGCCAGGGCAACGCCCATGCCTGCGGCCGCACCGCTTCCCACGCGCGCCGCTTTCTGCAAATCATAGCCGTTCAGCAGCGGCGCGAAGACGCTCCATACAACGATCAGCAGGCCAAACCACATGGGCTGGGCAACGATGGTGCGCCATCCGAAGGGAAGCCCGAACCGGGAGGCGAGAACCAGCGACAGGGCGATGGTGATCGCCAGGATATCGGCCACGTAGAGGAGCACCTTTCGCTCTGAGAGACGCAGGGAGAAAACCGACCGTCGGGCCAGCGCCCCCTCGGTGAGGGTCGCGGGGTGCGTCCGGGGCACGGTACGGGTCGTCGGAGGCATCATTCTCATCGTAAGAGTTCCCGTAATAATCTCCGTCCTATTATAATAGAGAACCGTGCTGATCGAGCGGATCAGGGACACCCTCCGCCTTCCCCTGAGGGACGGCACGCGGGACGACCGCATCCGGAACGCCGCTCTCTTGCTGACCGTGGCGACGTATTCCTTCGGTGCCTGGCTTGGCGTTGCGGTGCTCGCCCTCGTGTTCCTCCGCGAGGCAATTTTGAGGAAGTGGCGCTGGGT
>JBOGSE010000866.1:0-3498 GCA_050694895.1 bacterium
GGCCGGACGTTTCAGGTCCCACGCCTGTTCCCGTATCTGACGTGTCTTGAGAACGTGCTCACGGGTGCCTTCTTCCGGCCCCGGGCCGAAGCGTCGTGGCAGACGCGCGAAGGGATGATCAGCGAGGCCATGCGGGCTCTCGAGTTGGTGAACCTCGAGGACCGCGCGCCGTTTCTCGCCGGCCGCGAGCCGACGGGCCGGCGCAAGCTGCTGGAGCTGGCGATGGTCCTGGCCACCCGGCCGCGCGTCCTGCTGCTCGACGAGTTGATGGCCGGGCTGCATCCCGGTGAGGTCCAGTTCGCGATGCGTCTCATCCGGCGCATCCGGGACGAGCGTGGCGCTGCGGTACTCTGGGTGGAGCACGTGATGGAGGCCATCATGGGCGTGGCCGACCGCGTGATCGTGCTTCACTATGGCGAGAAGATTGCCGAGGGGCCGCCCGCGACCGTGGCCGAAGATCCCCGGGTGCTGGACGCCTACCTCGGCGAAGGGCCGCCGGTGCCGGTTGATGCACGCGGATGAGCGCGCGCGGCTCCCTGCTTGAGGTCGAGCGGCTTCGGGCCGAGTACCGGGAGATCCCGGTCCTGTGGGATGTATCGCTCGCGGTCAGGGCTGGCGAAATCGTGGCCCTGGTGGGATCCAATGGAGCCGGGAAGACCACACTCCTTCGGGCGCTCTCGGGGCTGCAGGAGGGCTTCCTCGATGTCACGCGCGGGACCATCCGTTTTGACGGCCGCCTTCTGAACGGACTTGAGCCCGCAGAAATCGTGGCCCGCGGGATTGCCCACGTCCCCGAGGGCCGCCATGTGTTTCCCGGGCTGTCCGTGCTGGAAAACCTTGAGGTTGCGGCGTTCGCCCGACTGGGCCGGGTCGAGCGCCGTGACGCTCTCGAGCGAGTCTTCGGGTTTCTACCGCTTCTGCGGGATCGCCGCCGACAAATCGCCGGCACGCTCTCCGGAGGTGAGCAGCAGATGCTGGCCATCGGTCGGGCGCTCATGCAACGTCCGATCTTCCTGATGCTGGACGAGCCGTCGCTGGGTCTCGCCCCGCGCATGGTCGCTGCGCTCTTTGACCTCCTCGGACGCATCCGTGACGGTGGCGTCACCGTGCTGCTGGCCGAGCAGAACGTCAGGCAGGCGCTCTCGCTGGCCGATCGGGGCTACGTCCTGGAGAACGGCCGGGTCGTGCTGGACGGCCAGGGGAGAAATCTCCTCGTGGAGCGAAAGGTGAAGCGCGCGTACCTGGGAGTGTGACACTGCGGTATCGGGAGGAGGCGTACCATGGCCGGGAAGCTCACGCGGAGGACCTTCCTCAAAGTTGCTGGTGCCACCGCTGCGACAGCGGCGCTCTACCGCGTCCCGCCGGCGAGGGCTCAGACGGGTCCGGTGCGGATCGGGTTCGCCATCTCTGACACCGGGCCGTTTTCCATAGGCGCGAACATCACGCAGATCCCCAACTATCTTCTGTGGCGCGATGAGGTCAATGCAAAGGGCGGGCTCGCGGTCAAGGGCCAGGGACGCCGCCCCATCGAGTTCGTCCGCTACGACGATCGCAGCGATCTCGAGACCGCCGTGCGACTCTACGAGCGGCTGATCACGGTGGACAAGGTGGACCTCGTGCTGCCGCCCTGGGGCACCGCCGCGAACTTCGCGACGGCGCCGGTGGCCAACCGGCACTCCTACCCGTTCATCGGCCCGACCGTGGGGTCGCTGCGGCTCCGCGACCTCGGGCTGCCCTATTTCTACGCCATGCTGGCCCAGCCCGATGCCATGATGAGCGCGCTGGTCGCGTACCTAAGGGAATTGCGGTCCAAGTCGCAGCTCAACAAGGTGGCCGTCATCCATGTGGCCGATCTCTTCGGCGTCGAGCACTACCAGGCGCTCATGCCTCTGTTGAAGCAGGCGGGATTCGAGGTGGTTGAAGACAAGAGCTATCCGTTCGGCGTGCAGGATCTCTCGGACACGTTGAAAGGCATCCAGGCGAAGCGGCCGGACGTGTTCATCGGGCTCACCTATCCGCCGGACACCAACCTGGCGGTCGCGCAGTCGAGCGGGATTGGGTTCAACCCGGCGGTACTCTACACGGCCGTGGGGACGGCGTTCCCCGCTTTCCGTGATCGGTTTCGGGGTAACGCGGAGGGAGTCGCCGGAATCGGCGTATGGAACCCCAAGGTGCCGTATCCCGGCGCGCGGACCTACTTCACCGCGCACCTCTCGAAGACTGGCCGGGAGCCTGACCGGTGGGCCAGCGCGTTCGCCTATGCGGGGCTCAAGATTCTCGAGGAAGCCGTCGAGAAGGTCGGATTGGATCGGCCCCAGATCAAGGAATATCTGGATGCCACAGAGTTTCAGACCATCGTGGGCCCCGTGAAGTTCGTGCGCGGCATCAACCGCGCGACCCCGGGGATGGTGGGGCAGTGGCAGAAGGGCGAGTTCGAGGTCGTCTGGCCCAAGGCCCGGGCGACAGCCACGGCCATGGTTCCCAAACCGAACTGGCAGTAAGCCCGTGAGCGTCCCACTGCTCCTGGAGGTGGCGGCAGCCGGGCTCCTCCTGGGCGGCCTGTACGCTCTGATCGCCGTCGGGCTGAACATCCAGTACGGGCTGATGCGCGTCCTCAATGTGGCCCACGGCGAGTTCATCATGATCGGCGGTTACCTGACCTATCTGCTGTACGCTCGTCTGGGCATCAACCCGTTGATCACCATCCTGATCAGCGGCCCGGTCATGTTCGCACTGGGGGCGGGCATCCACGCTCTGTTGTTTCGTCACCTGCTGCGCCTGAGGCGGAGCCGGGAGGAACTGGAGGCCAACTCCCTGCTGATCTCGTTCGGGCTCCTGTTCATCCTTCAGAATGTTGCCCTGCTCCTCTGGAGCGCGGACATCCGCGGGTACCAGTATCTGGATCGTCCGCTGAGTCTTCTCGGGGCAGTCTTTCCGGCGAACCGGGTGGTGGCGTTCGCCGTGGCCGCCCTGGTCACCGGCGCGCTGTTTGCGTTCCTCAGGGGCACGCTGATGGGCACCGCCATTCGCGCGCTGATGCAGGATCCGATCGGGTCCCGGCTCGTGGGATTGCCGGTGCCGCGCATCCACGGACTGTGCTTCGGCCTGGGTGCGGGCCTGGCCGCCGTCAGCGGCTCGCTCGTGAGCATGCTCTTCCCACTCGACCCCTTCGTCGGGCTGCCATACACAATCACGGCGCTGGTGGTGATTATCCTCGGAGGGCTGGGCAGTGTGACGGGCAGCCTGCTCGGCGGCGTGATCCTTGGGGTCGTCCAGAGTCTCGGCGTGCACTTCACTTCGCCTGACCTCCGGATGGTGCTGAGCTATGGTGTGCTGGCCCTCATCCTCATCCTCCGGCCCTACGGCCTGTTCAACCCGATGGCCCACCGCCCCGGGCAGGTGGATCGAGCCTAGCCTGTCATGAGCGCCTCGTGGGTCGTCGGCCGGCTGCGCCATCGTGTGCGGCGCGCGCTGGAAGGGAGGCGGCGATGGGTTTGG
>JBOGSE010000867.1:0-1309 GCA_050694895.1 bacterium
ATCTACCTCCGGCGCCAGGCCTGTGTCCGCGACAGGACCCTCGCGAGCAGCAAATGGAGCGCTTTCACCATCGCCGACGTGTACACGATCATCATGGCCATCGCCGCCGCGGCTCCCTGGTGGCCGGCATCGTCCATGTACACGACGGAGACCGACGAGACCCGAGTGGCCGGCACCCACAAGAAGACCACCGCAGAAACAGTTGTCATCGCGTTGACGAACATGTAGACAGCGATATCAAGGATTGCCGGCAGACACACCGGCACCGTCACCTTCCAGAACGTGCGGTAAAAGGGGGCGCGCAGCGATGCCGAGACCGACTCGAACTCCCCGTCCAGCTGCTTCAGTGCCGTGACCGAGGTGAGATGGCCCACAGTGTAGAAATGCGCGATTGTGTTGATCACCAGGATGGCGAGCGTGCCATAGAGGAACACGAGCGGGTTGCGTGGGTTGTTGAAAAAGAAGATGTAGGATAGACCCAACACCAGTCCCGGTACAGCCAGCGGGAGCATAGCAAACAACTGGACGATCGAGCGGACGGCCTGGAGCCCCCTGGTCTTCTCTTGCAGGTATGCTCCCGTGAAGATGATGGCGGTCCCGGCCAGCGCCGTCCACCCGGCCAACCGCAGAGAGTTCCAGTATGGCAGCCACCCTGCCGTCTCGAAGCGGGTGAACTCGTAGTTCCCCAGGCTCAAGGCGAGATTATAGGGCCAGAACTTGATGAACGACGCCCACGCCGCCGTGGCCAGGATCCCGACGATCGGGACGATGATGAGGGTGCAGGTGCCCAGGAAGATCCAAGCTGACAGCGGGTTCGGCTTCGGCTCAAACGGCACCGCCTGCGCTGTGAGCTGCGCCGTCTGCCTGCGCCGGGTGAGCCGTTCGGCGCCAAACGACAGGACCGCCGGGAGGAGCAGCATCATGCCGATGACGGCGCCGATCTGGAAGTTCTGCTGGCCGATGACCTGCTTGTAGACATCGGTGGCCAGCACGTTGAAACGACCGCCGATCACTTTCGGCGCGCCGAAGTCGGTCATCACGAGCGTGAACGTGACAAGCGCGGCGCTGATGATCCCATATCTCACCCCGGGCAGGGTCACGGTGAAGAAGATGCGCCGTGGCGAGGCGCCGAGTGCAGCCGCGGACTCGTAGAGCCGGGCATCCGCCGTGCTCAGCGCCGTGACAAGAATCAGCAGCGCGTGCGGAAACGTATAGAAGGCCTCCGCAATGACGATGCCCAGCGCGCCGTAGATGGAATGGCCAAACAGGAGTGCTCGCAACAGGCCCTGGTTGCCGAACAGATAGATGA
>JBOGSE010000868.1:0-7964 GCA_050694895.1 bacterium
GGATGCCAGATGCTGGTGAAGACCATCATGCCCCACAGCGCTGTGAGCATGGTGCCGGTGAGGACGAGTAGCGTTGGAATCCCCAGCCGCCGGGGCATCCAGGGAAGTGCCGCCGCGGTGAACATGAGGCCGAAGAACATGTATCTGGGATGCACCCTTGTAAGCAGCACAGCCATGCCTACCCCATAGGCCGCGAGGACCAGGAACTCCGTCCCCACACCAAGTGGTTTCCTCTTGAAGACGATCAGAGCCAGGATTACTGCCAGCAGCCCGAAAGCAATGCGAGACCAGACGAAATGTGAGAGACTCAAGTAGGTTGGGGTAAGGTCCGGGAATGCCAGGCGGGTCCACCCCTGCGCCCCTTCTGTTGCGGCGAGCACGGGCCAGAGATTAAAGGCACCGAGCGACGCCACGGCAATAGTCACTTCCCCGTTGCCCGCCGCCCCGAATTCCAGGAGCTTGGTGATCATTGGCCGGTAAATCGTTGACGGATGGATTCCCGCCAAAAAGGCCGGTGTGAGGAAGAGAAACACAACGACGATGGCAATGGGGAGGTCTCGGATCATCGGGCGGACGCCGAGGCGAGTTCCGGCAAGGAGCAGGAGAACCGGCGCAAAGAGCGCTCCTGTTTGCTTGGTGAGTGCCGCGAGGATGACACCTGTCCAGAGCAGCGCCGCGGAATTTGAAACGATGCCGGCAGCACCCAGCAGCAGGAAGAATGCCATCACGGCATCGGTCTGTCCCCACACCGCGCCGTCAAACAGAACGGCCGGATTGAGCATGTAGGCGGAAGCCGCCAGAGTCGCGGCGGCAGGCGCTACACGCAGCGAACGCAAGAGCACGAATATCCCGACGCCACCGGCCACGGTCACCAGCGTCAGTAGCGTCTTGAGCGTTGACGCTGTGTGACCCTCGGGGGCGATCCTTCCCACAAGCCAAAAGAAATACGTGAGAGGCGGTGGATACGGGTAGACCATCGCCGCGTAGGGTTGTCCGCCATGCGCATCACGTTCGGTTCCCAACTGCGGATGCCGGAGAATGGCCGATAGCCCATACTGTCGGGCGACGTGGCTCCACACTGTCGCTGACCTGACATCGTAGGGATGTCCCGGGACACGTGATAACTGCCATCCAAGGCACAACGATAGCGCGCTGACAACAATGAGAACGGCGACGTGCCGACCAGGCACGCGGAGGCGCGCGGTCAGGCGTCCGACAGACACTCCGCCCTGACTTCTGACTACCGCCACCAGCCAGAGCAGCGCAACGCACGCGATGAATCCGACCGCAACCCGGTACCATGTACCCTGAGCCGTCGTGCCATACCGCGTTTGCCGCGGGACACTGATCGCGGGATCGCGAATGATCACTTCCGACCTCCCGGCCCCGGGCGCGGTCGCATACATCGTCAATGACAGGCTTGGTTGCCGGAAGACGTCGGCGAAAGTCTCCGGACGGACCTCAAAGATGGCACGGCCGCCGCTCGCCGAAACTTCAAACGTCACGCCCTTCCCGTCACTCGTGATTGTCCAGACTTCCCTCCCACCAATGGCGTAATTCAGGAGACCGCGCGTGTGCTTCCATGTGTTCTGGGATCGAAACCCGGCGCTGATGACTCCATCTGGGCCATACCACGCCTCTACCGCGACCTCGTGACTGGGATTCCAGACTTTGATCTGGAACGGATAGGTATCGTTGGCATATCTTTCGCGAACCGATACCGAGAACGCCGCGGTGAAAGGAACCTCCGACGTCAGAACGTGGACAGTCGGCTGGGAACGCGGCACCGCTTTCAATTCGATCTCGTTCCGCGAGATCGCCACGCGGCCGGCACGGGGCTGGAATCCCTTTACATCAACCGTAAGAAGGTCGGGGACGAACTCCTCAACCCGGATCTCAGGGTAGGGTGTGGGCCAGGGAATGAAGACGAGCGCAAGAGCGGCAGACGCTACGCACACACCGAGCCAGGTCAAAGCGACCTTCGATGTCTTCATCCTCTTGGCGAGGCCGACCTCAGTGATCGGACGACGCGTGCCGTCTCCCATACCAGCCACAGGAACACGGCGAGGTTTGACACTGCAGCCAGCGTGATGATCCAGTCATTCTGGTACAGTGTCAAAAGGAATCGCATGAGAATGTTTTTTCCGGGAAACAGAGCAGGCATCAACGTGTCGCCGATGCCTGGCCATTGCATATGGTAGGCGAAATCTCCCACCACAGACACGAATGTCGTCAGCGTGAGAATAGCGATAGCCGACCAGTAGGCACGCCCGGCCACCAATCCCTTCGTCAAGATCAGAAGTGGCAGTACCAGGATGAAATGATGGTTCGAGACACCCGTCCGAAACAGCAGGAGCGCGAGAAGACTCACGGCGACGGCGAGGATGTACCGGCCGTTTGAGCGGGCGAGTCTTGGCGTGACGAGCACGAGCATCATCAACACGAGTTGGATGCCAAAGACGAACAGGGTGCTGATCTGCGCGTACGTCCAACTCCCAAGAGCAGGCTCCACTGAAGAGAACCACATGCGGTCATAGCCAGAGGCGCCAAGTCTCGAGGGACTGATCAGCGGCCACAAGTTAAAGGCACCCAAAGAAGCGGACATGATAAATCCTTCCACATCCCTCGTAGGCGTTTGAACATCAATGACGCCACCGACCCAGTTGGCAAGAAAGGATGGCCCAAAGTGCAGACTGAACGGGAGTAGCATCATGAAGACCAGAATGGTGCTCCAGGCCATCGAGCGCAGATTCTCCTTCAGCGGAAATCTCCGGAGACACACCAGGCCCAGAAGAAGACACGGCAGCCAGAGTTGTGGTCTGGACAGAAAACCGAAGGCCAGGCTGATCCATGCCCATCTCGGCTGTCCCCTCTGGCAGAAAAGTATTGGCAGGAGCAAGAGCAGGATAGTCACCGCGTGCGTTTCACCCCAAATTGAGTGCACGAACCACACCACGGGGTTGAAGAGGTAGAGTGCTGCGGAGAGTAACGCGGGTGTGCGCCCCAGACCAGTTGTTCGAAGTATTTTGAAGAGGACCACCGCGCCGCCCAGCACGAAGAGCAGGTTGACACTCTTTATCAAGAACCCCAGCTCGACGCCTTCAACATTGGGTCCTTTGGGACCGACAAGGAACACCCTGTACAGCCAGCCGATGCCGGTGAACACATATGCCATCAGCGGACCATAGGGGAAGTCCGCGTGTTTTAGGGCCGCTCCTGTCCAGGGCTCTCCGGTGGTCAGCAGGGCGGTGAGACCATATATCTCCGCGACACCGTAGCGCACGCCGACATACGTCCACAGTCTTGCGGCATTGAAGTCAATCAGGTGGTACCCCAGGCGGAACAGGGACAGGTTGAGCACCAGGAATATTAGGACCGAGGCCACCACGGTAAGACCGTACGGAGCCGTCCGCATCCAGATGGACTGCCACGCGTGTGTGGTCCAGTGTTGCCGATACGGTGGCATCCATCTCGCAGAACCGGAAAACTGCCGCACGATGGCGATCGCCATTAACAGCCCCGCCGCAGCCGAAATCCACAACACCACACGACGAGCCACGGGGTCTTGCACCCGTACTCCCCACAGGGAACTCCCACGCCACGTCTGGGGTGGAACGAGCACACGATAGTTTCGCACTTCGGCAGTGCTCATGCCATGCGAGGAGAGTGCTTCCATACTCCAGACGACGTCGAGCCTGGCGGGAAAGAGATCGGCCTTCGCCAGACCTATCGAGGACGCAAGGATCTCTCGCCGTGGAATGCGAACGTCCGGCCTTGCCGTGGACCTGTCCGGTCCGGCCCCCGCCGGCGACCACCCCTGAAGACCGACCTGAAACCGACCATTCGGAAGGAGATTCACACCACGGTTGGACGTTGCTCTGAGATAGAGGTCGGTCATGAAGTAGGTGGAGTTCTCTGCGCTCACGACCAGCGTCGCGAAGGCGGCATTCCGAGGGGCGGTGGCAATGAATCCTATTCCTGTCCAGCCTTCGAGACTCTTGGGTGGATGCCATCCGACCGCAGGCGCCCATCCGAGCAACACTCTTCGCTCGTCAAACCAGAAGACGCTGAACTTGAAGTTACCGTACCCGTAGGCGAGTTTCATCGTTCCACCGAACTCATACATCTCGCCTTCCCGGACAGGGACCATGTCTGAGACCAGCTCGAGATATCCGGGCTCATGGGCCGCCGCGTTGCGTAGGACAACCCAGTTACTCCCCGAAGGCGGCGTCTCTTCCCCCACCAAGAGCGTTGTCACGACTTTTTTGTGTCGGTCCACGACTATCTCGAGCCTGTAACTTTCTCCAAGCTCATATCGCCCAATGGTCTCTTCATCGACGATCTTCGTGCCCTTCACCGTCCGAGCGGCAATCTGGTTCTTCGGGGAAGGGCCAAAGAGCAAAGAGTATGACCCTCCTGTTGTCCACTGCCAGATCGTGATCAAAAGGGGCGTGGTTCCAGGATCGTTCTGTGTAATCTTGACGTCGAATTGCAGATTGAAGTCTTTCGGCGTGCTCCCCAGGCGCACCCGCGGGTTCGATTCCCGTATGGCCGCCAGCCTGAAAAGAGCGGGCGAAAGCTCGACCACCCCTTCGAACCGCGCCCTGCCCCGTCTGTCAATTTTCACGAGATTCGCATCGAACCCTTGATAGGATCCGTCCTGTGGAGCCCTGGCCCAAAACGTATGGGGGGTCAGAAGAACAGCCAGCATCAACGCTGCGATGATCAGTGGCATCGCGGTGCGAAGAACGTCGGTGCGATTTCGCAGTGAGGGGTCAGGCCTCGACATCAGGCTCCACATGCCCAGGAGGCAAGTCCTCTTCGAGATGATGCCTGGCAATGGCCCTCATGATCTGGAGCTTTCTCCACAGTTCCGCTGGGGTTTCACACAGCCCAAATCCCTGGCTTCGCAGAACCCTGCTATCGGGTGCAGTGCGAAGTCTTTGTGTCGCCGCCCGGCTGCGACGCAACTCGGGTATGCTCATCGCGAACCTTCCGAGCGCCGAAACGATGGCTGCGAAAAGGCGTAGGTCCCGAGAGAGGACTGATGTGGCTGCGCCCGACGCTATCGCGAATGTGATATAGGCAGGAATGGAGTGCACGAGGTTTGGCCATGACAGGCACTTCGCCATAGTGCGGAGCAAATGGTACGTGTGAAAGGTAATTGTGTGAGGATCGAGGACTCCCCTTGCGCCGGAGAGATAGTGGTCCACGACCGAGTCTGTCAGACAGACGACCCTGTACCCGGCAAGTCGCGCGCGCCATGCGAGGTCGAGATCATCAGTGCCCGTGGGGAACATCCGGTCATCGAAGCCGCCTATGTGTTCGAACACGTCTCTTCGCACAACCAATGCCGCGCCGAACCCGTAAAATGGCTCGATGGTTTCTCCCGGAGTGTAGAAGTCGTCGGGGTAGCCGTACCCCAGTTCACGGTTCCCCGTCCAGAGCTTCAGGTACCCACCCACACCCTGCAGGCGTCCCGGAAGCGCGCTCAAGCGGATTTTCGGTGTCGAGATTCCGACGCGGGGATCGCGCAGCATCCGGTTGACTAACGGAGGCAGCCACCCTGTTTCCACCGTGACATCGTTGTCGAGAAAGACGATGAAGCGGCCTTTCAGGTAAGGGATGGCGGCGTTACGTCCCGCGGCATGGCTGAGGTTGGTGGGCAGGACGATTACGGGCACGGTGGGAAACTCTTGCTTCATCATCGAGACCGACCGGTCGGTGCTCGCGTTGTCGACGACGACAAGCTCGACGTGCGGGCACGCATTATGGTGAAGGCTCTCAACGCAACGCCGAAGGAACCCTTCGCCGTTCCAATTCAACACCATGATGGACACCAGAGGCTCTGCGATCCAATCGCTCGGATGACTACAGCCCGCGGCCATACTCACGCGGGTGTGTGGACAACCGCAATCTGATACAAACACGCGGGTTGCCAGTCGGAGACCCGGCTGGGCCGGTTTCTAATACCTAAGGACCGCTGGAGAAGCGATTGTCTGAGCCGGTAGGGGATCAATCGTGCGCGGACGTTGAACCTATCCAGATCTATGGCCACATCGACGATCGACCGAAGGACTCTCGACGAAAGTCGAGGCTCGTCCGCGGCGAGCTGCCCAAACCAGCGTATCTCGGCTCTGAAGGTTTTCGCCACGAGCGCGTGCAACTCGTCATGGCGAAATTCATGGACGTGGAACGGTGACAGGTACCGTCCTCCCCGATAGTTGGGCGTCGATAAGATAAGCCGGCCTCCGGGTGTTAACACCCTGCGTAGCTCGTGCAGGAGGGCTTCGGGATCAGCCACGTGCTCGATCGTTTCGAGGCACACTACCGAGGAAAACACGCTCCGCTGAAATGGAAGCACTTGACCGTCTGCGACGACGAACCTGGGGCCACCGAAATGTGCGACCGCGTGACGAACGGCTTCAGCCGACAGATCAACGCCAACGACCAGATCGGACCCTGCCTCCAACAGGTATCGGCTTCCATATCCTGTGCCGCACGCAACGTCCAGCACGATCCCGCCGCTGTACCCTGCGGCAAAGGCGTACCTGTCCACATGCGCCGCGTACTCGGATGTCCCGGGGCCCTGTTCCCGGAAGGTGGGCACCAATCGCTCACCTTCCATGGTCAATCGATCTCCGGGGCGCTCACGCACCCGCATGGCCGGCTGCCTGTCCGCGTACGGCATCTTCGATGGCTTCCTCGAGCCGGGCGCCAGCCTGAGGCCATGTGAACCGCCGCGCCGTCTGCCACGCGGTGCGCGACATCCGCTCCCAGGTCTCGTCGTCTCGAAGCAGGCGGCTGACAGCCGCCGTCAGGGCGGTGGTATCCGCGAACGGCACCCTGAGCCCGTTTGCCTCGTGCTGCACCACCTCAGGGGGAACCCCTTCCGAGACCACCACCGGTGTGCCGAACCTGTTGGCCTCAATGATGGAGATTCCAAACCCCTCGGTCGGCGAGCAGAGCACCAGAACGCGTGCGCGACGGAGCAGGTCGCGCTTGGTTTCTTCAGGGACGGACCGCTTCACGGTGACCCGGTCGTGGAGCCCGCGGCGGTGAATTTGGTCCTCGAGCCAGCGATCGAAACCGGTTCCGTCCGGTCGGCCTGCGATCACCACCCTGGCCTCTGGTGCCGTGCTCCTCAAGTGCACAGCGACGTCTAGGAGATGATGGGGACACTTGTAGCGCCGCAGTTTTCCCATATAGACGACAAGGGGATCCCTTGCGGCAAGAGGCTCCGGCCTGCCGGCAGGCCAATCCAGCCCATTGGGCACAACGTGAACCTGAGTGCGGCGGAAGCCCAGTCTCTGCAGACGCTCCGCCTGAAATGCCGTTGGGGTCGCAATCACCGCACGCCGGTGCAGCCGGGCCAATCTCCGCTCGAGATGCACGAGGGCGGAGGCGACCGGTCGTGAGAACTCTGCATAGAACAGTGGCGCGTTGACCTGATACCAGAACGTCACGAGGGGCCGTCGAACAAACGCGGGTGCCGCGTATGGGATGAGCAGACCGCCGATGGCCTCTTCGATCACCACATCGACCCTGCCGGCCCCGCGGCTCCAGTGCCGCATGTAGTTCCAGGACGCCCACGCCGCCTGCTCGAGAGGTCCACGCCCCCGAAGAATGCGCACCCCGTGCCTCTGTTCGTCGCGCGCTGCGCCTGAGCGGCGCATGCAGGCATAGATCACAGCGTGACCACGGGCTGCCAGATACTCGGCGAGCGCGTGGAGCTGTATATCGCCGCCCGCGGCCTGGGGATGCCCTGAGTCACGTGACGCGAGAAACAGAATTTTCATCTCGGCGAGGGAGAGACCGTCACCGGAGCACGTGTCTTCCAGAACCTCCTAGGCCGGCCATCACAGCGCCAAATGCGAGAATCCCAGAGGCCGCGACCACCACGGCCACCGTCTGCATGCTCCGCCCGAAGATGAGAATGAGGATTGGAAACATGATCGCCAGGA
>JBOGSE010000869.1:0-6440 GCA_050694895.1 bacterium
TCGTGCACCTGGTTACGGATCGCAATGCGCGTCAGCCACTTGCCGCAGGCCGATCCGGGGGCGCCGCCTACCACGAGCCGCAGGGGATAACCGTGCACCCAGGGGAGGTCCTTACCGTTCATGCCCCAGGCAATGAGTGCTCCGTCCTCGAGCGCCCGGGAAATCGGCACGCCCCGGGAGATGACCGGCTTCGTCATGTCGCCGCTCAAGTGGGTATCCTTTCCGTAGTAGCCGATGTACACGGCATCGTCCTTGATGCCAGCAGCCCTGAGCACGTCGCCCAATCGCACTCCGGTCCACTCCGGAAAGCCTACACCGCCGGTGGTCCACGGGTTACCCTTCGAGGGCGGGAAGAATTCGCTGCGGCCATTGCCCGCGCATTCCAGCGTGATGTGCTGGGTTACCGCCCTGAACTTACGCTTCAGATCCTCTATAGTGAACTGGGTCGGTTTCTTCACCGACTCCCCCTCGATCACGAGCGTCCATGTTGCGGGGTCGATCGTGTCTTCGGCCGGCGGCAGCCCGTTGTTGCGTATGAAGAGATAATCGACCGGCGTAACATCGTCGTCGAGCAGGTGCGCCGGTGTCTCAGCGACGAAGGGCTGGTCCCCAAGCACCATTAGCCCGGCATTTTTCCCGTAAAGCTGGAGACCCGGTGTCTGGGCGAGCGCCACTGGGATCAGTCCCTCTGGCAAGAATCTCCCGAACGGAATGTGGGCACCGATCGCCGCGCTCATGGCGAGCAGCGTGCCTTGCTTGATGAACTGCCGGCGCGTGACTGGGCGCGGTAGGGCAGCTTCAGGCGACGGATGTGTGAACGGGCGGGAGTCGGTCATTCGGTTCCTCCTCGGGTGCGTTGGGATGGGTATATAAAGATAGGACATTCAATGCCCTTGGGCAAACGATGATGCTTCCCTGGACGGGAGGGGCGGTGACGGGGCGGTCCGCGCGGGGGCTACCTCTGGGCGTCGAGCGCATCGCGCGCACTGCCGGCCACCTGCGCTGCCGAGTTGTCGTGCGGATTCCTCTCGATGAGCCGTGGAGACAGCACAGATGCAAACGTGGGGCGTTTTCTCAAGGATACGCATCAACCTTGCGACCTCGGCTTTGTACTTCTCAAGGGAGGCGTAGCTTCGCTTGCTCCGACGAGCACGGTACAGCTCCGCGGAGTGCTGCTGCACGAAACCGAAGGTCTGCGGATGCGGGTTCCACCACTTCAACAAGTTCTCGTCCCACTCGCCGTGACGAAGAAACATCACGCTCTTTCGGGGAAGCACGGCGATGCTCGCGGCGGGATCGTGCCTCAAGATTGCCGCGATGCGGGTGTTCCCATCCAGAACCACCCAGCATCCGCAGCTCATTTCCCCGAGATGGACCGCTTCGGTCATCTTCGTTGCAGCGAACCTACCCGTCAGCCGACGGACAAACGGCCCAGAATGACCGTAGTGGAGCAGCGACAGGGGAACTTCGGCATCCGTGTGGTCCAGCCTACCACTTTGAGGTATCCACAATGATGGTAGCCCTCGATTTTAAAAGGGGGGGCGTCTATATCTTCTATTCACGGTCCCAGCCGAAGGTGGGTAAGCCTGTGCTAAGATCATCGGAAATTTCCCCGTGCCAGTCCTCCTTGAAAACGTCCGTCGCTAGACCACACACGAGCGGAGGCACCTCGCCCAACGCCGAGTCCCTGCTCGAGACCGTGCGGCAAATCGCCGCGGAACTGCATCCCGCCCGGGCCGTGCCACCGGCGCTGCTCGATGGCCGGCTCGATCAGGATTACGGTTTCGATAGCCTCGGGCGAGTCGAATTGTTCCTGCGCATTGAAAAGAGCTTCGGTGTGAGCCTGCCGGAAGCCGTCATGGCGAATGCCGAGACGCCGCGCGATCTGCTGCGGGCGCTGCTCGCCGCGAATCCGCTTCGCCATCCTCAGCCAGACGCGATAGCGCGCGTAGCAGCGCTGGCAGCGGAGGGCGAAACCCCGGAGGACGCGGGGACACTCCAAGAAGTGCTCGAGTGGCATGTGCGGCGGCATCCGGCTCGCCCGCACGTCGTGCTCCAGGAAGAGGACGGCGCGGAGCGTACCGTCACCTTTTCGGAGCTTGACCAGGACGCGCGTGCGATCGCCGCGGGCCTGATCGAACGGAGGGTCGAGCCTGGACACCCGGTAGCCATCATGCTGCCGACCAGCGCCGACTATTTCTTCAGCTTCTTAGGTATCCTGCTTGCCGGGGGGATCCCGGTTCCCATTTATCCGCCGGCGCGCCCCTCCCAGATCGAGGACCATCTGCGCCGCCACGCGGCTATCCTCTCCAATGCGCTCGCCGAGGTCCTGATCACGGTGCCGCAGGCGAAGCCGATCGCGCTGCTCTTGAAGCCACAGGTTGCGACACTCCAAAGCGTCGTGACGCCCGCGGAGCTCATGCGTTCGGAGCCCCTTAAGGCGGCTTCCCGCGCCAGGCCTGAGGACGTCGCCCTGCTGCAGTACACCTCCGGGAGCACCGGAAACCCTAAGGGCGTCGTTCTCACCCACGCCAACCTGCTCACCAATATCCGCGCCATGGGCCGGGTGCTGCGGGCGACGCCTGAGGACGTGTTCGTGAGCTGGCTGCCGCTCTACCACGACATGGGCCTGATCGGTGCCTGGATGGGCAGCCTCGTTTACGGATTCAAGTACCCGCTGATGTCCCCGATCGCCTTCCTCGCGCGGCCGGAACGCTGGTTATGGACGATCCATCGCCACCGCGGCACGCTCACGGGCGGGCCGAACTTTTGCTACGAGCTGTGCCAGCGCAGGATTCAGGATGCGGACCTCGAGGGCCTGGACCTTTCAAGTTGGCGCTTCGCCTTCAACGGCGCGGAACCGGTTTCGCCGGAGACCATCGCGGCATTTACGAAGCGCTTCGCCCGTTACGGCTTCAAGGCAGAGGCGATGGCCCCGGTGTATGGCCTCGCCGAAGCCACGCTGGGCGTCTCGTTTCCTTCTCCCGGGCGCGGCCCGAAATACGACCGCATCGAGCGCGATAGTCTCACGCACAGCGGGCGCGCCGTACCGGCGCCGGAGGACCGCACCGATGCGATGACCTGTCTTGCCTGCGGGCATCCGCTGCCGGGCCATCAAGTGCGCGCGGTGGACCCCTCCGGCCGCGAGCTGGGAGAGCGGGAAGAGGGCCACCTCCAGGTGAAAGGACCTTCGGTCACCAGCGGCTACTACCGCAACCCGGAGGCGACGCGCGACCTGCTGCACGGCGAGTGGATGAACACGGGCGACTACGGCTACATCGCCGGGGGCGAAGTCTACATCACGGGCCGCGTCAAGGATGTCATCATCCGGGCGGGCCGCAACATCTATCCGTACGAGCTTGAAGAGGCGGTGGGAAGCTTGCAGGGCGTCCGCAAGGGGTGCGTCGCGGTGTTCGGCGTCAGGGACGCGGGCTCGGGCACCGAGCGCGTCATCGTGCTCGCAGAGACGCGCGAAACCGACGCGGCACGGCGTGAAAGACTGCGCAGTTCCATTCAAGATCTCGCCGTATCGCTCATCGGCATGCCGCCCGATGACATCGTGCTCGCACCGCCGCACAGCGTGCTCAAGACGTCCAGCGGGAAGATCCGTAGGGCGGCGAGCCGCGAAGCGTACGAGCGGGGAGGCAGTCCCGGGGCGCGCGCGGTGTGGTTGCAAGTCGTGCGGTTAACCTGGTCGGCGATCCTGCCGCAGGCGCGCCGCACCCTGCGCGCGGCGGGCGACCTGCTCTATGGGGTCTATGCCGCGCTGGTCTTCGCGATCCTCGCACCGGCGACCTGGATCGCGTGCGCTTTGGTGCCGCGCACCGGCTGGTGCTGGAGCCTGAGCCGCCGAATGGCGCGGCTTTTCCTAGCGCTCACAGGAACGCGCCTGACCGTGCGCGGCCTCGAACATCTTCCCTCCGGCCGGGCCTGCGTGCTGGCGGCCAACCACGCCAGCTTTCTCGACGGCATCATCATGGTCGCGGCGCTGCCGGTGCCGATGCATTTCATCGCCAAACGCGAACTGCGCGATCACTTCGTCCCGCGGGTATATCTCACCCGCATCGGGACGGCCTTCGTCGAGCGCTTCGACACGCAGCGCGGCATCGAGGACGCGGAGCGGTTCGTCGAGGCCGCCCGCGCAGGCAGCTCCTTGATCGTTTTCCCCGAGGCCACTTTCCGCCGTATGCCGGGCCTGCTGCCGTTCCGGATGGGCGCGTTCGTCATCGCCGCCCAGGCCGGCGTGCCGGTGGTCTCGGTGACCCTCCGCGGTACGCGTTCCATCCTGCGCGAGGGACAGTGGTTGTTCCGTCGCGGCATGATCGGCGTGACGTTGAGCGAGCCCATCGAGCCCTCAGGGGCGGACTGGAACGCCGCGCTCGGGCTTCGCGATCGGACGCGGGCGGAAATTCTGCGGCTGTGCGGGGAGCCGGACCTCGGCGAGGAAACCGCACTCGGCCCGCAGCGGCGCTGATCCTTCCGGCTCGAGGAAAAGCCCGGGGCGGTCTCGCCCGCTTTCGGGGCGGAGACACCCATCATCATGGCGCGCCCGATGGCCTTTTACGCGAAGCACAGGCTGGACGTCGAGGTCGTGAAGACCGCCGCCTGGGGGCGGTAGCGCGCGACAAGACGCTCAACAAGGAATACGACGCGCGTTGATCGGATGCCGATGATTTAGTCTACTATCCGCGGATCGCCGAGCGGAGCGACGTATTCTCGATGCGTATGCGGCCTAGGGTGCTTGACCTCAGAGGGCAAAACGGGCCAAGGGATTCGCGTGGTTTCGATAGTCCACGCCACAGACGATCGCGAGTGCCTCAACCGCTGGCGTCACGCAATGACCTGTAAGTGGACATGCTGTCCTACAAGCCCCTGAATGCCAACAAGTGAAGGCGACACCGAGCGGTCAGTCGGTCGCCTTATGACGACGAATATTACGCTGGTCACGGGCTGTTCTACGGGCATCGGCCGCGCGCTGGCCGAAGAATTCCACCGTCGGGGACATGTGGTGTATGCGACGGCGCGCGGGGTGAGCACTCTGAGTGCGCTTGAGGCGCGTGGTATCCGGACGGCCACGCTCGATGTGACGGAGGCGGAGAGTATCCGCCACCTGCAGGCGCGTCTTCAGCACGATGGTGTCACCGTGGCGCTCCTGATCAACAATGCGGGCTACGGTGCGCTCGGACCGCTCGCCGAGCTACCCATGAACGAGCTGCGTCTTCAGTTCGAGACGAATGTGTTCGGTATGGTGGCTTTGGTCCAGGCGCTGCTGCCCGACATGGTGCGCCAACGTTGCGGGCGGATCGTCAATATCAGCAGCGTATCCGGTGTGCTGCCCACGCCCTTCGCAGGCGCCTACTGCGCCACCAAGGCGGCAGTGAATGCGCTCTCCGATTCCCTGCGCATGGAGTTGCAGCCCCTCGGCATTGAGGTCATTACCGTCCAGCCTGGGGGCGTCGCATCTCAGTTCAGTGCGACCGCGGCTACACGCTTTCACACAAGCGACGCTTCTCTGTACGCGGCCGTCACAGATGCGATTGCGGCACGCTTAGGAGCTTCGCAGGCGCGAGCAACGCCCACTGAGGCGTTTGCGCGTAAGATGGCGGACGCGGTGCTAGCGCCCAATCCGCAGGCCCGTCGTCCGGATCGGTCACTACAGTCGCCTCTTACCCTTCCTCAAGCGCTGGCTGCCCACCCGCGCGCTTGATCGCCTGCTGATCCGGCGCTCTAAGTTGGACCGGCTTTCATAGTGCGTATTCCGGCAGAACCCACCACCCGTACTTGTCGAGCACCGCTGACCAGGATACGTCGAGACCAGCAACGAATGACCGCCTGCAGCCCCAAGCTCCCGCCCTGCCTCCGCATTTATTTTCCGACTAGACGGTTCTGTGGTTTTAGAAGGCTGACCAGCGAGGCACCGAGATATCGGTGTAGCCTAGCGACATGGAATTTTTGGGCTGCCTCGTTCGCTGTGTGATTTATCTCGCTGCTTTTTGGCCGCATGCTTTTCATAGGCGGCTTACATTTCCTGGCCCTCTGTATGAGGAGCCGTGCAGCACTAGGAGCAGAGATTCTTTTCCTGCGGAAGCAGTTGGCCTATTACCAAGAGCGTAAGGTAGCGCCCCGGCGTTTCGACAATTGTCGTGCGCAAAAAATATTCGGACAGTTACCGCAGACGCTCCCATCGAGTTTTCTAAGCTAATTTAGGATCCGCTCGACTCGCAGGCCTATCAGCAGATTGGCCAGTGTGCTAGGGATTTCTACACCATGCCTGCACGTCAAGTGAAGGTGCCTTGGATTGGCTTAAACTCTAACCCATCTTCGACAGTTGGGAGGGTGGGGTAGGTAAAAACGTCAATAAATTCAGTGGCTGTTTTTGAGAGGGCGCTAAAACATGGTGCCACGTATCGTCTTTATAGCTATTGATATTATGGGATTGG
>JBOGSE010000870.1:0-1471 GCA_050694895.1 bacterium
TCGGTGTGGAGCTTGCCCACCGGGACATGAAGCCAGAACGACGAGCCGATCTGCACGATGGCGTCGGTGGTGAGGTTGACGAACTCCCCCTTGCGCATCCCGGTGCGGCGAGGAACTCCACTGCCAGGCGCACGAAGGGGTCAGGGTCGGCCCGGGCGGCGACCAACAGCTTGGCTGCGGCGCCATCGTCGAGGAAGCGCGGCAGTGGCTGGTCCAGGATCGGGAAGTCGCCCGCGAACACAAGCACTCCGACCGGAACGTCCTCGCCCCCCCACTCGGCGAGGCGCTCGAAGCAGCAGCGCAGGGCGCTTATGTGACCTGCGATGGAGATCCGGGAGAGCGTCGTTCCATGGCGCGACGGCCGCACGGCCGGCCGAGTGGCAATCCAGCTCTTGTAGCTCTCCACATGGTCCCGGCGGATGTCCGCGACAGCTCGCACCTCTGGGGCCTGTCGGGCGAGGAAGCAGGCGAATTCCCGCAGGATCGCTTCGGCGCCCTCGACCGTGGAGGGACGCAGCGAGAGACCGATCTGGTCGAGGTAGCCGAGCAGCGTCTCGCGCAGCGGGGAGGGGATCGCAGACCACTGTGCCGCCCGCTCGGCGGCCTTGTTGGGCATGTGCTTGACCGGCTCTTGGTGGATCACCCCCAGATGAAACAGCGTGGCCTCGACGCCGAACACGTCCTTGGTGATCACCCCAGCGGCGTGCGTGGCCGGCGTCTGGCGGGCGGCGGCGTCGAGGAGAGCGGCACGACCAGCAGCCAGCTGCTCGAGTGTGACCCGCTCAGGAGACACGCCGTGGATCACCGCAATCTTGACGAGCTTCGACCACTGCAGCCCGATCGCCCGGGGATTGAAGCCGAGCTCGGCCGCGGTGGCGCAGAACCGGGAGAAGAACTCCGGGTGGTGGCGGCTGGCGAAGTCGCCCAGGTTGAGGTGCGACCGCATCAAGTAGTCGGCGCTTGCCCGCAGACGGCCGGTCACCATCAGCCAGCCAATCACGCGGCGATTCTTGAGCGGCTGGGCGCACTGCTCGTCAAGGGAGAGCTGGCTCCAGCCGGCCGCTCCGACCCGGGCGAAGAAGGTTCGTGCCACCGAGGTCACTGGGTGACCGGCGTACATCCCGGCGGCGACCAGCGATTCCCGGTAGGCGGCGACCATCGCTTTAATGTCGGCGTCCGCCACTCCCGCACTCACAGCTGCACCGCCTGGGCTTCGATGGCCTCTGTCGCCCGCAGGTACTCGCCGGCCAGCCAGTCGTTGGCCAGGTGGAGGTAGATGCGGGTGGACTCGATCGAGGCGTGGCCGGCCTGGGCTTGGATGGCTTCCAGGGCCATGCCTGCCTCCCGCAGGCGAGTGAACCACGTGTGTCTCAGCTGATGGCAGGTGGCCCGATCGATGTTCGCTCGACCCCGGGCGCTGGAAAGGATCTCGTCCAGCCCGGCGGCGGTGAGGGGTTGTCCCCTGTGCGGT
>JBOGSE010000871.1:0-3434 GCA_050694895.1 bacterium
CGGTTGGCAGCGAACAGGGCTGTCTCAGAGCCCGAGAAGAACGCCGCCAGAAGCACCAGCAGGACAAGAGTGATGAGTTCAAGCGCGTAACTTGATGCGTTCAAGGAGCGACTGCCTACCTTTTGGGCCGGTTGGCCTGGGGCAACGTCGAGGAATCATCAAAATTATACCACAGAGCCTCCCGGCCCAATCCTCGCGTCACGGACTCCGCGATGCCCGCGGCCAACGGACACGCAACGGTCCAGGGCCGCTCGTCAACGCGATCGCGGCTCCGTCGCCGGCAAGCGCAACGAGATCGGCCTCTTCTGCACCCAGGCGCAGTCGATGTCCGGCGATGCTCGACACGCGCAGCGGAAGAACGCCAACCCGTCGGTCGGTGCGCAGCACGAACTGGCCGCCCTCCCGGGTATAGCCTTCGGTCGGCAGCCCGGCGCCCTGTGAGACAAAGCGCATCGCCACAAGACGCAGGCCACTGCGCTCGGCGCGAAACTCCTCAATGACAGGGGTGCGCTCGACCGAATGAGTATACCGCAACTCGATGTGCTCACCGGGTGCCACGACCCTCCGCCACAGCACATGCGCGGTTCTGGTCTCGACCACGTCGACGGCCACGCCGGGGCGGTCGACAAAGGCGACGGCCGCGGCTACGCTGCCCGCGGCCACCGCGACCACTATGTAGATCGGCCTCTTGCGCCAGGCTATCGCGTCTGCACTCCCCGCTCGCGGTAGTATCGCTGTGCGCCCGGGTGCACCGGTACCGGCATCCCATCGAGCGCCTTGTTCAGGTCGAGATCACGTCCGCGCGCGTGAGCCGCCCGCATCCGGTCGAGATTCTCCCACAACGCCTTCGTCAGATTGTAGACCAGATCTTCCGGCAGATCGCCGCGGGCCACCAGCATCGCCATCACGGCCACGGTGCGGACCGGCCCGCCCAGCCCACGATACGCGTCGGCTGGAATCGTCACGCGCGTGTAGAATGGCCAGCGGGCGCGCAGCGCCTCGAGCGCCTCGTCGCTGACCGGCACGAGCACGACGTCGCGGTTCGAGGCCAGGTCGGTCACGGCCGCGGTGGGCGTGCCCGCGGTGATGAAGACCGCGTCGACGTTGCCGTCGCGGATCTGGTCGATGCCCGCCGCAAAGGACAGAAAATCGGCGCGCATCTCACGGTAGAAGATGTCGTGCACGGCGAGGATCTGCCGCGCGTTCGCCTCGGTGCCGCTGCCCGGAGCGCCGACGACGACACGCTTGCCGCGCAGGTCTTCGATCCGGCTAATGCCCCTTCCGCGCAGCGTGACGATCTGGATCGTCTCGGGATACAGCATGGCGATGCCGCGAATCCCGGGAACAGGCCGTGGTCGATTGCTGCCCGGTTCGGCGAACACTTCCGTGCCGTTGTTGGCGTAGTAGGCGACGTCGTTTTGGACCAGCCCCAGGTGCGCGTCCCCGCGTGCCATGTTCTGAATGTTGACCACCGACGCCCCGCTGCTCTGCGAGGCGACACGCACGCCCGGCACGGCCCTGTTCCAGATCTCGGCCATCGCCCCACCGAGCGGGAAGTAGACGCCCGCCGTCCCGCCGGTGACCAGCGACAGCAGGCGGACCTGTGCACCGATCGGCGCCGCCATCGCGCCGACGAGCACAACTGTGACCACGAGCAAGAGCCATCGCGCTTTCACGGCATCCCCTCCCCCATCCTGCCGTTGATTCGGGCACTGCGCCCGCGCGCGGCGTTTGTTCTGGTCACCGCCCGCCGTCTCCTCCTGCGGGCGCCGGCACCGCGAGTGCACGGCCTCGCCTCATGATCTGCAGAGCGGCCACCAGCATGAGCAGACCGATACCCAGCGCATCGCCGCGCGGATCGTGGAAGATCAGGGCGAGCGCCGCCGTCACCAGCGTGATGCGGTCGGCCCACGTCGTAGGGGCGAAGAAATATCCGGCGACCGCAGCGGCGAGCGCGACCACGCCGACCAGCGCGGTGGCCGCGGTGAGCACGATCACGCCGGTGTCCGCTCCCTGCATCAGGATCGAGGGAGAATACACAAACATGAATGGCACGATGATTCCGGCGAGCGCCAGGCGCGTCGCGGTCCATCCCGTCGCGAGCGGATCGCTCCTGGCGATCCCGGCGGCCGCGTATGCGGCAAGCGCGTCCGGCGGCGTGATATCGGCCAGGACCCCGTAGTAGAAAATGAACATATGCGCGGCCAGGGGCAGGACGCCCATCTGCATCAACGCCGGCGCGGCGATCGCCGCGAGGATGATGTACGTTGCAGTTGTCGGGATGCCTGAGCCGATAATCAGGCAGGCGACCATGGTAAAGATCAGCGTCAGAAACAGGATGTTCTGCCCAAGCGTCACCGTGATGCTCACGAATGCCAGGCCCAGCCCCGAGAGCGTCATGATGCCGATGAAGATGCCGACGACGGCCGTCGCAACGGCCACCGAGAGCGCGAGGCGGGCGCCGTGCACGAGGGTATTCCAGATGTCGGCCGGCCAGGTCTCCAGCCGACGCTCGAGCAGGCACGTGATAATGTGCACGGCCGCAGCCAGGACGATGCCACGGAAGGCCGAGCGCATGGCACTGTCACCGTGCAGCAGGGACCAGACCAGGACAACAAGTGGGATGGCAAGATAGAACTTCTGGATCAGGATCGGGCCGAGGCGGGGAAGCTGGTTGCGAGGGATGCCGGCCAGGCCCAGGCGCTTGGCCTCAAAGTGAATGATGAACGCCAGCGACAGATAGAAGAGGGTCGCCGGGATGATCGCGGCCTTCACGATCGTGAGGTACGGCACACCGAGGAACTCGGCCATCACGAACGCGGCGGCGCCCATAACGGGTGGCACGATCTGGCCGCCCACCGAGGTCGCGGCCTCTACGCCGGCGGAGAAGCGGGCGCCGTAGCCCAGGCGCTTCATCAACGGAATGTTGAACACACCGTCGGCGACGACGTTGGCGACCGAACTGCCCGAGACCGTCCCGACGAAGGCGCTGGAGAGTACCGACACCTTGGCCGGCCCGCCGGTCATCCACCCGGCAAGCGCCATGGCGATCTCGACGAATAGCTGACCCAGGCCTGTGCGCTCCAGGAATGCGCCGAGCAGCACGAAGAGGAACACAAAGGTGGCCGAGACCCCGATCGGGATTCCAAAGATCCCCTCTGTAGTAAAGAACGTGTGCTCGATCACACGCTGCGCGGAGATGGGCGCGATGGCCAGGGCACCGGGCAGATACTGCCCGACAAACGGATAGATCAGGGCGAGGGCGGCTATCACCGGCAGGATGGCCATGAGCCGCCGCCCGGCCTCGAGCACGGCAAGAATACCCAGGATGCCGATGGCCAGGTCGAGTGTCGTCAGATCGCCGGCGCGCAGCGTGAGCGGTGTGTGGTTGACGAACAGGTAGATCATCGGGGCCACCGCCACGGCGGCGGTGA
>JBOGSE010000872.1:0-1085 GCA_050694895.1 bacterium
GATGTCGAGATAGGGGAGGGCCGGCTTCACCATCACGATGTCCGCCCCTTCCTCCAGGTCCAGAGCGATCTCCCGCAGCGCCTCATCCGCGTTGGCCGGGTCCATCTGGTAGGCGCGGCGGTCGCCGTTGTTTACGCCGCTCTTGGGGGGAGGGGGCATCACCTACGACTTTGGCGCCAAACGCAGATCCGCCTTGACCGGTAATTCCAACAGATCGCTGCGCAAGAGCCGCGTCGAGAAGAACAGCACTTCGAGATTCTCGATCTCGCCGGTGGCAGGGTTGAGCCGGGCGATCACCTGATCACCGAGCTCCTCTGATTCCTGCTCTGCGTAAGGCGGCCTCTTATTGATGTGAAGGATGTCCCCTGCGCGGTCGTATTTGAAGGTCAACTTCGCTTCCATTCGACTTCTCCTTCTGCCAGCTTCCTGGCAAGGTATGCGGTCACGATCCAGTGGCGGCCGACCGGGCCGGCCTCGGTGACAACCACCACAACAACGCCCTTCCCGCCGCGCAAGTTATCATACCACCGTACAAACAGCCGCGCCTGGGTGAAACGCGCGCTGTAACGGATCTGGTCTGGGTCAGCCAGGGTTTCGGCGATGCGCTCCCGATGCTCTGGCAGGAGATCGGGGTGGTTCTCAGCAATGTGCCGCTCTCGCTCCTCGGTCAGCTCAACCTCCCCGCGTAAGTAAGGGCACGGGAATCGCGTGATCAAACCTCTCCTCTAAACGCTCGGCGCGGAAGCGCCGCGGCCGGTTTGCTGATCACATCCAGTTGCTTGCCGCACCCCTCCGTCCATTTCCACTGGCGGATGATGTGGTTAGCTGGAGATCTCCCGCTAAGTACAGGTAGCGCCACGGCAATTCCTGGGCGGGCTACCGGCGCTCGCGCAGCAGGGCGGCGGCGTCCTTGGCGAAGTAGGTGAGGATGAGGTCGGCCCCGGCCCGCTTGATCCCCACCAGCGCCTCCAGCATGGCCTGCTCCCCGTCCAGCCAGCCGAGGCGGGCGGCCGCCTTCAGCATGGCGAACTCCCCGCTCACGCTGTAGGCGGCGATGGGGACGGCGTACTCGGCCCGGACCCGGG
>JBOGSE010000873.1:0-1188 GCA_050694895.1 bacterium
CTTTGGCTTTGCCGGTGACCTCATCATTGCCGGCGTGCCGGTCGGGCGGGAATTGGCGACCGCGGGCCAGCCGACGGAACGCGGCTCGTGCATTTTTGTTGTGGCAACCGACGCGCCGCTCGCCGCGATCGATCTCCGCCGCATTGCGTGGCGGTGCTTTCTGGGTATGGCGCGCACGGGCGCAATCAGCGGCGAGACGAGCGGGGACCTGGTGGTCGCATTCACCACGCACCCCGGGCAGGAGCGGCAAGGGCGCGACACGATGAACGCCTTCTTCCGGGCGGCAGTAGAGACAGCGGAAGAGGCGATCCTCGATGCGCTGTTCGCGGCTGAGACGACGATCGGCCGCGACGGACACGTCATGCCGGCGCTACCGATCCCGGATACGCTTGAGATCTTGAGACGCCACGGCGTCGCCGTTCGCTAGCCCCCGGACCTCGTGGTAGTACCAGCACCAGTGCGACAGCGCGCAGCGATAACACTTGGGACTATCGTCGCAAATGGCTTCGTCCAGCTCATAGCCTGACCCGTGGCGGGTGAGCAAGCGGTTGACTTCGTCCAGGCGGCTGCCGGGATTGGCATCCACGATCAGGGCGTGCGCGCGGCCGACCTCGTCATCAGCCGCGCGCGGGCTATCGATGAGACCAAGCCGGTACAATACGCGCAACGTGTCCGGGTAGGCAAAAAACACATCCTCCCCTACGCGTCGCAGGAACGTTCGAACGCCGTACGGGCCGAGGTGCCTGAAGCGCCGCCGCAGATCGTCGTAGAGCCGCCCCTGTGCCTGCAGGGGAAAATGCCGAAGATAGCGGTGAAACGAGCCGAACGCCTCGAGGATCGCCAGCATTTCCCCAGCGTTGTCGATCGTGGCCTCGATCTTTGCCCGATACCGGATGATACCGGGGTCTTTGACGAGGCGGGTAACATCCCGCGCGCCAAACGCGGCGACCTTGCGCGCGGAGAAGCCGGCAAAGGCTCGCCGGAAGCCGCGCCACTTCCGGTTCACAACGGCCGAGCTGATTCCGCTCTTGAACACCGTCCAGGTGAGATGTTCGAAGTAACCATCGTTTGTCCGCGGACGCCGACCGCGAGGGATGTGCAGGACGCCGCGCAGCCCCCCGCGGCGACGCGCGAGCTCACCGATCTGGTCTTGCAGGTTCAGGTAGAGGTCGCCCAGGTCCTCGCGCG
>JBOGSE010000874.1:0-10540 GCA_050694895.1 bacterium
GAGGAGATCGTCATCGCACCCCTGTGGAGCACCGACGCCGCGGTCCTGGCCAGCAAAGGGTTGCCCATCAAGTTTGTCAAGCCGCAGCCCGGCGCGATCGCCATCGTGTCGTTCCTGAGCGTTATCCGGAGCAGCCAGCATACGCAAGTGGCGCACGAGCTGTTGAACGGCGTGCTGAGCGTCGAGTACCAGACGAAGGCGGCGGCCAAGCCGTACTTCTTCGGGCCAACGAACGTCAAGGTGAAGGTGCCGCCGGAGGCCGCGGAGTACATCCCGACCTCGCTCGGCGAGGTACGACGGCTGCAGACGGTCAACTGGCCGGTCGTGGTGCCCCGGCGCGGGGCCATCGTCGAACGCTGGAACCGCGAGTTCGCTCGCTAGGTCGAGCCCGCCAGGCTGCAATGCAGGCGGCCCTTCCCCCCGCGGCGCCGCGCGGGCAGACGCGCGTCTGGCGCTTCCACCCGGGGTGGCTCACCATGCCGGCGGTGGCGTATCTGGTCGTGTTTCTGGCGATCCCGTTGCTCCTGTTGTTCGCGTTTGGGCTGGTGGACATTCGCGACGGCCGCGTGGTGCCCGGATCATGGACGTCGGAGCACTACGCGCGCGTGCTGGGCGATCCGTTCTATTACCGCATCTTCCTCAGAACGTTCTGGATGGGCCTCGCGGCGACACTCCTCTGCCTGATCTTCGGCTATCCGGTGGCCTATCTGTTCACGCGCGTGGGGCCGACCGCGAGGCAGGCGCTGCTGGTTCTGATTCTGGCGCCGCTGCTCACGAATGCGGTCGTGCGCACGTTCGGCTGGATGATCATCCTGGGCGGTCAAAAAGGGCTGCTCAACGCCCTCCTGCTGCACTTCGGCCTGGTGGCGGAGCCCGTCAAGATCCTGTACACGATGAATGGCGTGCTGATCGGCCTGACACAGATCCAGCTGCCCTTCATGGTCCTGCCGATCATCGCGGCGCTGGAGGCCCAGGATCGCAGCCTGTTTGAGGCGGCCGAGGGATTAGGCGCCACCTGGGCGCAGACGTTCTTCCATGTGATCGTCCCTCTCAGCATGCCGGGCGTGCTGGCCGGGTCGGCCCTGGTGTTCGTGATCTCGTACACCAATTTCGCCGTCCCTGCGCTGCTGGGTGGCGGGTCGTTCGCGGTGATTCCGACGTTCATCTTCGAGCAGATCACGGCGCTGGTGCAGTGGAACAACGGCGCCGTGCTGGCCTCTATGCTGCTGGGCACCGCGATGGTCATGCTCTGGCTGTTCAATCGGGCCTCGGCCCGGTTGCTGCGGTGGACTCGATGACGGCCGCCGTAAGAGAGAGACCGGCGACGCCCGCCGCGGCGCGTCGCAGGACCGCGCCGGTTGGCGACAGGGTGCTCGTCGCCGTGCTCGCGGTGCTGTGCGCTATTGCGCTGATCGGGCTGGTCTTCCCGAGCCTGCTCGTCGTGATCAGCTCGTTCAATGCGTCGGACTTCCTGACGTTTCCGCCCCAGGGGTGGTCGTTGCGCTGGTATGCGGCGATGGCCGGCAACTGGGAGGTGCGCCAGGCCGCGCTGCTCAGCCTCAAGGTGGCGACTCTGGTCGTGATCATCGATCTGCTGCTCGGCGTACCCGCGGCATTTCCGCTCACCCGGGCGCGCTTTCGGGGTCGCGACGGGCTGATGACGTTCATCCTCTCGCCGCTGATGCTCCCCGGTCTGGTCATCGGGATCGGCCTGCTGTTCTTCTACATGCTCATGGGGCTCGCGGTGTCCTTTTCGCTCCTGGTGATCAGCCACGTCGTCGTCACGCTGCCGTTCATCATCAGCATGACGAGCGCACGCCTGGCGACGCTGGACCAGACGTACGAGGACGCGGCGCTGAATCTCGGCGCGAGCCAGGTTCAGAAGTTTATCCACGTCGTGCTGCCGCAATTGTGGCCGGGGATCGCAGCGGGCGCGGCCTTCGCCTTTCTGCTGTCGTTCGACAACTTCACCGTGTCACTCTTCACGGCGAGCGACCGGCTGCGCCCTCTGCCGATCGTGCTCTTCTACCTGCTGCGCTACGACATCAATCCACTCGTCGGAGCCGTCTCCAGCCTGGAGATTGGGCTCGCGCTCCTGATCCTGCTGGTGGGCAGCCGGCTGCTCGGGCTGGCCCGCGTGACGCAGCTCGGGCGGAGGGTGATGTGAGGCCGAGCGAGGACCGCACGCCATCGAACGCGCCCGGCGCGGAGCCGGCGACACTGTACCTGGCGGATGCGCTGATCGACGGGACCGGCTCCCCTGCGCGGCGGCCCGGTGCGGTACTGACCAAAGGCAATCTGATTGTTGCCGTGGGTGCGGAGGCACTCGCAGAGGCGCCGCCGGAGGCCCGCGTCGTCGACCTCGAGGGGTGCACGTTGCTGCCGGGCCTGATCGACGCCCACCTGCACCTGGACGGGTGGCGCAGCCTGGACCGGACCGAATGGGTGCTCACAGACGACGGCCGGCGGGCGATCGGCGCCGCGCGCGACGCCGCGCAGATGCTGGCCGCCGGCTTCACCAGCGTGCGCGACATGGGCAGCGTCGCGGCCGTCTCGCTCAAGCATGCGGTGGAGGCAGATGAGGTGCCCGGCCCGCGCATGCAGGTTGCCGTCAAAGGCATCTACCAGACGGCGGGTCAAGGCGACCGGGCCTGGCTGCCGCTCGAGCTCGTTCGGCGGCGGGAATCGTGCCGGCTGGCCGACGGCCCCGACGACTGCCGGCTGGCGGTTCGCGAGATGGCGCGGGCGGGCGCCGACGTCATCAAGATCGCGGCATCAGGCGGACCGCGTTCGATGGTGCCGCACTTCTCGCACGGCGAGCTGGAAGCGCTGGTGGACGAGGCCCATCGGATGGGGTTCCGCGTTGCCTGCCACGCGCTCGGGGCCGAAGCGATTCGCAACGCCGTGCTGGCCGGTGTGGACAGCATCGAGCACGGCTATGGACTGGACCCCGCTACCGCACACGAGATGGCGCGCCGTGGGACGTTCCTGGTTTGCGACCTGCTGGTGCGCCAGCGCTATGCCTCGCGGGGTCCCGAGTTCGGCTACCCTCGCGCCGAGGCGGATGCGGCCGCGCGGGCCTTCGACCTGGGGATAGCATCGTTGCGCCTGGCGCGGGACAACGGCGTGCGGCTCGCGTTTGGCACCGACTACGGAGGGCAGCCTGTCCTGCCGCCCGACGAACTCGCCGACGGACTGGTACTGATGAGCGATGCGGGCGTCCCGCCGCTCGAAGCCATTCGCGCGGCGACCGCGGAGGCGGCGGCGGTCATGGGATGGAGTGATCGCGTCGGCGCGCTGCATCCGGGCCTGCTCGCCGACCTGGTCGCGGTGCGCGGCGACCCCGCCGCGGACATCCGGGCGTTGCGGTCCCCCGTGCTCGTCGTTCGGGGCGGGCGGCCGGTTCCCGACGATATTGGGCGCTGGCCCCGCGAGGCTCCGATACGCTTCCGCATACTGCAGGCGCAGAAGCAGCGGTGATGATGTCCATCGTGGATCGTCTGGCTGATGTCGCCGAGACGTTCGATCTCCCCGCGCTGGTGCATCACGTGTCAGACACGACGAGCCGCGCCTGGGCAACCGCGCTGCCGGCCGAACGGGTCCGCGGCCTCCGGCGTCTGGTGATCAGCGGGTGCGGCGATTCGCTCTTCGCCGGCGTGGCGGCCCGGCTGGCCATCGAACGATTGGGCGGCCTGCCTTGCGAGCCACTCGACGCCATGGAGTGCGGCCGGTACGCCTCGGCACGGTTCTCGCCCGAGGTGGCTGTGCTGGGGATTTCCAACTCGGGTACGACGTCGCGCGTGCTCGAATCGATCGCGCTGGCCCAGAGGGCCGGGGCGATGACGCTGGCGCTGACCGGGACGGCCGGCTCCGCCCTGGAACGACTCGCCGGTGCCTGCGTGGTACGGTCGGTCGTCGGTGCAGGCCGTCGCGAGGGCCCGACCGCGCTGGTCGAGCGCCACCTGGGCGAATATTGTGGAACGCTGACGGCACTCTACCATCTTGCCCTGCACCTGGGCGAAGCGCGCGGCGTCATCACCCATCGCGAGCGTCAGCTTGAAACCGAACGCATCGAGGCGGCGGCTGAGATGGCGCAGCGGGCGCTGCGCGAAGGTCCGGGGCGGGTGGTCTCACTCCTCGCACCGCTTCAGGATGCCAATCGTGTGTACTATCTGGGAGCCGGCCCTGGCTACGGGACCGCGCTCTTCGGGGCCGCGAAACTGCTGGAGGAAGTCCCGCTGTGCGGGATCCCGCAGCAGCTGGAGGAGTGGGCGCATCTGCAATACTTTCTGACGATGGTTGAAGGCGCGCGCACCTGCGCCGTGGTGATTGCCCCGCCTGGAGAGAGCACGGAGCGCGCCGCGGAAATCCTCCGGTCGATACGAGATGACGGCGGGTTCGCGCTGGCGGTGACACATCCGGCGCAGGATACGGTGTGGAAAGAAGCCGCGGCAGCGATCCTGGTCGAGGGCGAATGCTGGGAAGGCTACGCGCCGATTCCCTACGCCGTCCCGGTGCAATTGCTCGGGATCGCGCTGGCGCTGCATCACGGGCAGTCGGTCGTGCCCCTGGGCCGCCGCGACGGTGGGCGGCTGATCCGTGGGAGTCGCACGCGTGGGCTGCCGGAGGCATGACGAGTGGAAGTTGAACTGCGAGACGTCACCAAGCGCTTCGGCGAGACGACCGCGATCGATGCCCTGTCGTACACTGTTCCTGCCGGTCGCTTCGTCACGCTCCTGGGGCCGTCCGGCTGTGGCAAAACGACGATGCTCCGCCTCGTGGCGGGCTTCATCATGCCGGAAGCCGGGGACGTCTTGCTGGGCGGCGAAGTCATCACGCACGTGCCGTCCAACCAGCGGCAGGTCGGCATGGTGTTCCAGAATTACGCGCTGTTTCCGCACATGACCGTCGACAAGAACGTCTCATTTGGCCTGCGGATGCGCCATGCCCCCGCAGGGGTTGTCGCACGGCGCACCGACGAGATGCTCGATCTGGTCGGGATGCGGGCAATGCGCGGCCGGTACCCGCACCAACTCTCCGGCGGTCAGCAGCAGCGGGTCGCGCTGGCGCGCGCTCTGGCAATCCAACCTCGCGTGCTGCTGCTCGACGAGCCATTCGGGGCCCTGGACCGGAAACTGCGGCTGCAGATGCAGGTCGAGGTCAAGAAGATCATCCGGCACCTCGGTATCACGACGGTCTTCGTCACGCATGACCAGGAAGAGGCGCTGACGATGTCCGACCTGATCGCGGTAATGAATGCCGGCCGCATCGTGCAGAGCGGCGGCCCGACCGAGATCTACGACAAGCCGGAAGACCCGTTCGTCGCCGACTTCGTTGGCGGAAGCAACTTCATTGCCGCCGAGGTGACGGCGGTCTCTGCGTCGGGTCTGGCGTTGCGCCACGGCGACGTGGTGTTCAGGATCCCGCTGGCTTCCGAGCTGGGGCCGGGACAGCGGGCAACGCTCGTGGTGCGGCCCGAGAATTTGCGTCTGGGGCGCGCCGGCGACGGCACGGGTGGCATGCCGGGTGTGATCTCATTCGTACGGCCGATCGGGCCGCTGCTGGAGTATGAGGTGGAGACGGCCACGGGCATTCGCTTGAAGGTCACGGCTGTTCGGGCGCCTGGGATGACGCCCTATGCGCTCGGCGAGGCGGTGCGGGTGGATCTGGCCGAACCACAGGCCTGCACGGTCTTTGCGGGATGAGCGTCGATGTCGTGACCGTAGGGGGGTGCACGGTCGACATCGTGCGCGCGGGAGACGGGAGCACCAGGGGGCGACAGCTTGGCGGCAACGCGATCTACGCGGCGGCCGGGGCTCACCTCTGGGACCGCCGCCCCGGCGTCGTCGCGTTCCGTGGCACGGGAATGCCGGAGGGGTGGGCAGAGACGCTGGCGGCTTTGGAGATCGACACGGAGGGTCTTATACCGGTGGATGTGCCCGCGTCTGTGACGGAGTTCTTCTATGATGCCGAAGGCGAGCGCACCCAGCGTGTCTGGTCGCCTGAGGGCGGAGGGAAGGCCGTCCGGTACCTGCCGGCCGATACCGGCGAGCCGATCCGCCGCCTGCGCCTCACGCCGCGGCACGTGCCCGAACGCTACCGCTCGGCACTCGGTGCACATCTGGCGCCGATCCACGGTGACGCGCAGGGCGAACTTTCCCACGCGTTGGCCGCCCTCGGCGTCCTGACGCTGGACCCATATCCACACGTGATGTCGGATGTCGGCGACGACGACTTAAGAGCCTTGCTCGCTCACGTCGCCGCATTTCTGCCCAGCCGCGAGGAGGTTCGTGCGCGGTTTCCGGACCTGTCCGCCGAAGAGGCGCTGCAGCGGCTGGCGCCATTGACTCGCGAGGCCACGGTGATCAAGCTGGGGCGGAGCGGTGCATTGGTTCATGAGCGCGCGGCGGGCCGGCGCTACGCCGTGCCCGGAGTCCCGCTCCACGTTGTCGACCCCACGGGCGCCGGCGATGCGTTCTGCGGCGGGTTCCTGGCCGGGCTGCTCGACCGCAACGTGCTGGAGGCGGCAGCCTGGGGCACGGTCTCGGCGTCGTTCGCTATCGAGGACTTCGGATTCGAGGGGCTGCTGCGCGCCAGGCCCATGGAACGCGATCGTCGCAAGCGCTGGGTGCTGGAGCACGTGCAATGAGCAAACAGCGCGCCGTCGGTGAACCGATGCGTGAGCAGATTCGGGGCCAGCCGGTCGCGCTGCGTGCGCTGCTTGCGAGGCGGGGCGAGATCAGCGCCCGGATTGCCGCGGCATCCGGCGAGGCTCGGAAGCCGCGCCGGGTCTGGGCCGTCGGGCACGGCGACTCGTATTTTGCGCCGCTGGCTGCGGCGGACGCCTTCCGCCGCTGGACGGTGGTCCCGTATACGCCGGTGCTCGCGCAGGAGATGGCGGCCTATCCGCCGCCGGAGCTCGAACACGGCGCGCTCGTGATTGCCGTGTCGATGTCAGGTGGTGTGGGGAGGTCGGTCGCGGCCGCGCAGACGGCGAAAGACCGTGGGGCCCGCGTGCTCGCCATCACCAACACCCCCAACAGCCCCCTCAGTCGGGTTGCGCACGAGACCATCATCCTGAACATCGTCGAGGCTGCGCCATTCCTGGCCGGGACCGTGACGTACACTGCATCGGTATTGGCATTGTGGATGATCGCAACGCATCTGAGCGACGGCCAGACGCGCGGAGATTCAAAGACCGAGGTCTTGGCGGCCGCGGTAGGATCCTTGGAATCGGCCCTGGCGTCCGAGGCCGTCCTGCGTGAGTGGACCGCGGCGCATGTCGCTGCGCCGGTGTGGTACATCCTCGGCATGGGACCGCAGGAGGCCACGGCCCGCTATGGCGCGGCGAAGCTGGTGGAGGTCGCGGACGTCGTCGCCGTCGCCCACGAAACTGAGGAGTTCTTCCACGAGCACCACTGGGTAGTCACTCCGGGCCATCCGGTTGTCATCCTGGCGCACGACGTGCCTTCGCAGCAGCGGGCCGCCGCCGCGGTCGCGCATCTCACAGAGCTCGGCATTCCGGTAGTCACGATCGGCAGCTGCGAGACGGAAACGGCGAGGAACGGCGTGCTCGCGGTGCCGATTCCCGCGATGGAACCCTGGGCAGCGCCCCTTGCGGGCGCCGTGCCGCTGCAGTGGCTGGCCTACTGGCTGTCGCGGGCTCGGGGCCTGAACCCCGACTTGCGCAGCCATCTGCGGGCGAGTGCCCGCTACGTTGTTTCACGCAAGTACCGGTAAGCATTCCACCCGGCGCGAGCCGGGGAGCGGAGGAGGATAGACATGAGACAGGTTCTGCTGGCGGTACTGCTGGTGGTGATGGCGACGCCTCTGGTCGCGCCACCGGCCCTACGGGCCGGACCCGTGCCCGAGATCGTCATGTCCTCGTACGGCGGGCAGCTCGACGAGCCGTTCCGCTGGTTCCTGGCCGACCCGTTCGAGCGGCGCACGGGCGCGCGCGTCACGCTGGTGCCGTCCCTGTCGCTCGAGGTCATTGCGAAGATCAAGGCGTCGCCGGCCAACCCGCCGTTTGACGTGATCGTGCTGGATGAGGGCCCGCATCTGCAGGCCGTTGCCGACAACATCGTCCAGCGCGTGGACGAGCGGGCCGTTCCCAACCTGGCGCAGGTGTACCCAGCCTATCGGAGAGTGACGGCCGGGTACGGCGTTCCCCAGGCCTACT
This sequence comes from bacterium, assembly GCA_050694895.1. Classification (GTDB taxonomy): domain Bacteria; phylum Sysuimicrobiota; class Sysuimicrobiia; order Sysuimicrobiales; family Humicultoraceae; genus JBQTJP01. The sequence goes on from JBOGSE010000874.1 coordinate 8,183, forward strand.
CTGTGGTCGGGCTCGCATACAATACAAGGAAGGTTCGCACGCCGCCGACCTCCTGGCGCGACCTGTTCAGGCCGGAGTTCAAGGGTCAGGTCGGGACTGTCAACCTGAACAGCTCTCTTGGGGTCGCCTTCCTCGTCATGCTGGCTCGGTTGAACGGCGGGAGTGAGACCAACATTGAGCCCGGCTTTGCCGCCTACAAGGCCCTGATGGACAGTGTCTCCGCGGTGGCCCCGCGTCCCGGCGCGCTTGCCGCGCTCTTCGAGCGCGATGAGGTCGCGATCGGCCCGCTGTGGAACAACACGATCCTGACGCTGCGCGAGCGCGGCCTGCCGGTGGACTGGGTGGTGCCACGAGAGGGCGCCATCGTCGTGATGTCCGTGATGAACATGGTGACCAACACACGGCAGCCGGGGCTTGCGGCGCAATTCGTCAACGAGGCCATCGGCAAGGATTATCAATTGAAGGCGGCGGTCCAGCCGTACTTCTTCGGGCCGACGAACAGCGGCGTCAACCTGCCATCCGCGATGCGGCGCTATCTGCCGACGCGACCCGAGGAGGTTGAGCAACTGCTCGCGGTCGACTGGACGACCATCAATCGCAGCCGCCAGGCCTGGACGGACCGTTTCAACCGGGAGTTCGGCCGGTGATGCACCCCGGCGTGCGGTGAGCCGGACGTCACGCCGCTGACGTGCTGGGGAAGTCACCAGCGCTGATCGCGCCGGCCCTGCTGTTCTTGCTGGGCCTGTTTGTGCTGCCGCTGCTCTTCCTGGCGGCGATCGGTGTCTTTCCCGTGCGCGGGACGAGCGTCGTCTGGGAGGCGCCCAATCTGGCCCCGTATCTCCGCTACGTCACGGACCCGTTCTACCAGCGCGTGACGGTGCGAACGCTGGCCATGGCCGCCGCGGTCACACTCGCGTGCCTGGTGCTGGGGTTCCCGTACGCCTATGTCTTCACCAGGGTGCGGCCGCTGTGGCAAACGGTCCTGCTGGTGCTGGTCCTCTCGCCCATCCTGACCGGCACCGTGGTGCGGTCGTATGGCTGGCTGGTGATCCTGGGGCGGCGGGGTCTTCTCAATGATTTGTTCTTGCGTATGGGCGTGATCGATGCGCCGCTGCGGCTGCTGTTTACGATGCAGGGAGTCGTCATCGCGCTGGCGCAGGTGATGCTGCCCTTCATGGTCCTGCCGATCGTGAGCGTCCTGGCGCGGCAGAACCCGTCGTTCTACGACGCGGCCCTCGGCCTGGGTGCCTCGCGCGCCCAGGCGGTCCGGCATGTGATCCTGCCGCTCAGCATGCCGGGGATTCTCGCGGGCTCCGCGCTGGTCTTCGTGTTGGCCTTCGCTTCGTTCACGACCCCGGCGCTCGTGGGCGGCGGAAACTTTATCATTCTCCCGACCCTGATCTACCAGCAGACGCAGCAGTCGCTGGACTGGGGCGTGCTGTCCGCGATTTCATTCGTCCTGCTGGGGACGTCTCTGCTGGTTGTGTGGGCCTATTCGGCCCTTGTGGGCCGCCTCGGCCTGGGATGGGCCGACCGGTGAGCGTGAGCCCGTGAAGACCGATCCGATACGGTTGCTGGCCGACCGCTTGACCGGCACGGGTCTTGTGGCGGTCGCCATCTTCTCGGGCGTGCTCCTGTTCCTGCCCACCTTCGTCGTCATCCTGGCGTCGTTCACGTCCACGGCCTACTTGAGCTTTCCGCCCGCCGGCTTTTCGCTGCGGTGGTACGAGCGACTGCTGGCCAGCGATGAAATTCTACGCGCCGCGCGTACGAGCGTGATCGTCGCCACCCTGGCGACACTGGGCGCGCTCGCGCTGGGTGTGCTGACTGCCTTTCCGCTCGTGCGCGGACGGTTTCGGGGCCGCGACGCCGTCCTGGCCTTTACGCTGGCGCCCTTGATGCTTCCTTCAATTGTCTTGGGCATCGCGCTGCTGTTCTTCTTCGGCTTCCTCGGCGTGCGCCTTTCGCTGGCCACGCTGGTCGCCAGCCACATTCTGATCACGTTTCCCTACGTCGCCCGTACGTGCGTGGCCGCGCTGGTTCAAGTGTATCCGGCGCTGGAGGAGGCGGCGTCCAACCTGGGGGCCAGCGTCTGGCAGACTCTGCGGCACGTGACATTGCCCCTGCTGGCGCCGGGCCTGGCCGTCGGCGCCGGATTCGCCTTCATTGAGTCGTTCGACAACCTGGCGCTGTCGATCTTCGTCGCCGGCCAGCGTCAGGAGACACTGCCTATGCGGCTGTTCCAGTTGCTGGTTTCAGACATCGATCCCGTCGTGGCGGCCGTCTCCACGGCCCTGATCGCCACGTCTTTCCTGCTCCTGTTCCTGGTCTATCGACTGGCTGGCTTTAGCCAGGTCA
>JBOGSE010000875.1:0-1569 GCA_050694895.1 bacterium
GGTGGACCATCGACTCGTTCGGAGAGAACTGGGATTGCCCCACCCCCTGCTCTACACTGCGTCACCAGCGGACGATTCGCGCCCAGGTGGACATCACCTACGTGACCTGCGCGGCGGGGACCAACGCGTGCCCGTCTGGCGTCACCCTGCTGCGCTGGGAGCGGGTCGAGCCGTAGATGGACGTCGCTATCGCTACACGGCCGAAGGCCGAGGAGACGGCCAGGGACGACTCGCGAACCCTGTTCCTGCTGGCGTTGGTTATCGCCGTCGCCGTCGCGCCGGTGCTTCCGCCGATCGCATGGAAGGTGAACGCCACACTGCTGGCGACTCTGCTGGTGGCGGGCGGCTTCTACCTGCGGATACAGGGCGAGGCCTCGGCAGGTCGCTCGGCCCTCGATCATCCCGCGCTGGCGTTTCTCGCCGCCGCGGTACTGGCCACGGCCTTCTCCGTCGAACCGCTGGTCAGCTTCTTTCCGTCTCGATATCGCGGCGAGGGCCTGATCGTGTACATCCCCTACGTGGCCGTGGCGCTGGCCGCGGCGAGGTTTGCGGATCGGGAGGCCCAGCGGGTCGTTGTGGCCGTGCTGGCGGGCGGCGTCCTCATCGGGCTGATCGCCCTGCCCCAATACTACGGCATTGATTCACTGCAGGCGCTGGGCTTCAGGACGGCACCACCGACGATCCTTACGGGGCCCAACCCCGCTAAGCTGAGCCTCGAGGCTGTGTGGATAGGCGCCCGGGCGTATGGGACGCTGGCGAATCCCATCTTCCTGGGCGCGTACGCGACCCTGCTGCTCCCGCTGGCCGTGGCGCTGGCGATGCACGCGAAGGCGCGGGCGGCATGGGCATACGGCGCCGCTGCACTGATGCTCTACGCGGCGCTCGTGGTTTCACAGACTCGATCCGCCTGGATCAGTGCGGCCGCCTCCGCGCTGGTCCTGATCTGGCTGCTGCCGAAGTCTCCGGGCGTCCTGCGACGCGGTGCGCTCCTGATCGCAGGGTTCGTCATAGTGACGGCGACGCTGGTGCTGACACGGCCAGACGCATCGCTCCTGCGGCGGGCATCCGCAACATTCGGGGCGAACGATTACTCCATGCGCCAGAAGTTCTACGTGTGGAAGCATACCCTGCCGCTCATTGCGCAGCGCCCCCTATTCGGGTGGGGGTTCTCCACGCTGATTGGTCAGTTCAAAGACATGGGCTCTCCCGAGTATCTCAGCGTCTTTGGGACCGGAGACATCGTCCTCGTGGACTCGCCGCACAATGAGCTCCTTCACGTCGCCTACAGCACGGGCCTGATTGGCCTCACCGCCTACCTGTGGCTGTGGGCCGCGGCAGCACACGGGCTCCTGCGGCGGCCGCGCGCGGGTGGAGCGTCACACGAGACGGGAAGCGCGTCTTCGGCCCTACGCGCCGGGCTCGCGGCCTCACTGGTCGGGTACGCGGTATGGCTGCAGTTTGGCTGGAACGTGATCGGGCCTGCCAACGCGTTTTGGGTGATTCTGGGTCTGGCCGCGGCTCAAGCCGGCGGCGCAAGCACGGAAAGCGCGGACCGGTGCACCGTGAACG
>JBOGSE010000876.1:0-5481 GCA_050694895.1 bacterium
TGTAGGACCCGTGCACGCCCGGGGCGCCGGCGGTCCCGAAGACATCGCCGTCGCCGCTGGCGTCAATCACCACGCGCGCGCGCAGCGCTTCCCGGCCGGCCTTCGATTCGACGATCACACCCCGAACCGCGCCGTCCTCCACAACGGCCCGCGACGCCCAGGTGTGAAATCGCAGATGGACGCCCGCTTCCAATGCCATCTCTTGAGAAACCTGCTTCCAGCCCTCCGGGTCGAACGAGGCCGCGAAGACGATCGGCTTCGGTTTGATCCTGGAATAGATGTCTTCGAAGCCCCATCGGACCCACCGGTCCCGAACCTCCGGGTCGTTGCGGAAACAGTCCTCCATCGGCGGGACGACGGCGGCCCCGATGGCGCGGAGGCGATCGATGATCTCGAGCGCCAGGCCTCCCACCGACACCTCGGTCGCGCTGCACATGTCATCGAGCACCAGGACCATGCCGCCGGACGCCAGACCGCCCAGGTACCCGTACCGTTCGATGAGCGTCACCTCGGCGCCGGCGCGCGCCGCGGCCACGGCGGCTGCCTGCCCGGTCGGACCGCCGCCCACCACGAGCACGTCGCATTCGCGGATCACCGGCACGTCGCGGCCCGGCTCCCAGACGGTGCGCGTGACCTGAGTGCCCGCACCGGTTGCGGCGCGCTCTAGCGTTCCCATCGCACCACCAGCCACTCCAGAGCGCTGATCAGGAAGAAGAACGAGAGGGCCATCGCCGAGGCCACGGCCATCGCAGAGTAGAGCAGTGCGGTGCGGAAGTCGTAGGTCGTCAGCACGATCAGGTATCCCAATCCTACATTCGATCCGATCCACTCCGCCACGATGGCCCCGAGCACGCACGTGGTCGAGGCGATCCGCAGCGCCGAGAACAGATACGGCAGCGACGACGGCCACCGCACGAAGCGAAACGCCTCACCCTTGCTGGCGGAGAGCACGTGCATCAACTCGAGCGCCTGAGGGTCGGCGGCCTCCAGCCCCTCGACCATGTTCACCAGGGTCGGAAAGTACGTGATCAAGGCGGCGATGGCGACCTTCGGCGCATACCCGTTGCCGAGCAGCAGGACCAGGATCGGGCTGATGGCGACGATCGGCACGGTGCGGATGGCGACGGCGATCGGGTAGAGGGTGCGCTGGAGCGTCTTGTTGTACACGAAGGCGACGGCGGTGGCGATGGCCACGACGTTCCCGAGCAGGAAGCCGCCGAGACTTTCAAAGAGCGTGGGGATCGCATTCTCGATCAACACCGCCCGTTGTTTAATCAGCGCCTGCCCGACCGACGCGGGGCTGGGGATAATGTAGGGCGGGACCTCCAGGGCGGTCACGATGATCTGCCAGAGGAGCACGATGCCCGCGATCGCCACCGGCGGGAGCAGGAAACGCCGGACCAGGAGCGCCCCTGCGGTTCGCCCCGGCGCGGCAAGCGCCACGCCGGACGAAGCGGCAGGCTGCAGCGGGGCGGCGGCGCGCACGTTCAGCCTCCCTGGGCCAGCGCGCGGCGGACGGCCGAGGTGTGGCGCACGAACTCCGCTGAGTCTTTCATCGTCTGCTGGCGGGGCGAGGGCAGGTTGATGGCGACTTCCTCCACGATGCGGCCGGGCCGCGGCGAGAACACGAAGACGCGATTCGAGAGATACACAGCCTCGGGGATGCTGTGGGTCACGAAGATGATCGTCGTTCCCGTCGCCGCCCAGATGCGCAGCAGTTCCTGGTTCATGTGATCGCGCGTGATCTCGTCCAGGGCGCCGAACGGCTCATCCATCAGGAGGATTGACGGGCCCGTGACCAGGGCGCGCGCGATGGAGACCCGCTGCTGCATCCCGCCGGACAGTTGCCGGGGGTAGGCGGCTTCGAACCCTTTGAGGCCCACCAGGTCGAGCAGTTCTTGGGGACGGTGCGGCGGCGCATGGCGCCGTCCCCAGCCTCCGACCTCCAGCGGAAGCGAGACGTTGGCCAGCGCGTCGCGCCACAGGAGCAGGCCGGGCTGCTGGAAGACGAACCCAAACTCGCGCGCGAGCCTGGCGTGCGCCGGCGGGGCACCGCGCACCTCGATGCTGCCGCCCGTGGGATGCAACACATCGGTGACCAGGCGCAGCAGCGTGGACTTGCCGCAGCCGGACGGACCGATCAGCGAGACGAACTCGCCCCGGCGGACATCCAGGGTGACATCCGCCAGGGCGTGCACGGAGCCGCCGGCCGTCGGGAAGACCATCGAGACCCGACGGCAGGCGATATCAACAGTCCCATCACGTACGGCGACCGCGGACGGCACGGCGGTCAGGCGCGGACGCTAGACCTTCGGCGTCTTCGCGGCCAGGACGATCTCGTTGGTCATGACTTCGTCCGGGCTGACCTCCCGCGGCATCTGGTCCAGGTCCTTGTAAATCTTCGACAGCGCCGTCCAGACCTGGGGATCCATGTAGCCCCAACCGTGCTGCTTCGTCGCGATCGATGACATGTACGGAATGCTGACCTTCCAGGTCGGGACTTCCATATCGCGGTCGAGGCCGCGGGCCTCTTTCATCACGTAGTCGACGGCTTCCTCTGGATGGTCCTTCGCGTAGATCCAGCCCTTCGATGCGGCCGAGATGTACCGCACCAGCACGTCCTTCCGGCTGTTGTACACCTGGTCGGTCGTGAAGTAGGTGTAGGCGTACATCCGGATGCCCAGGTCCCACAGCAGGAAGTGGTCGGAGCGGCCCTGGATCGGGATGTTCTGCGCGTAGTTGATCACCCAGCCCGTCACCACGTCGGCCTGCCCGGTGAGCAGGGGCGTGGTCGTGCCGCCGATGATGAGGACGTTCACTTTGTCGCGGGGGACGTTGTACTTTGCGAGCACCGCGTCCAGCAGCGGGCGCGCCGTGCCCTGGATGCCGATCGTCTTGCCGGCGAAATCGGCGGGCGTCTTGATGCCGGATCCGCGAAGATAGAAGAACGCGAACGGATGCCGCTGGAACGCTGCGGCAAACGCTTTGAGCGGCACGCCCCGGCTCCGCCCCGCGACCAGCACGCCGATGGACGCGACGTTGCCGATCGGCACAGAGCCGCTGGCCACGACGCCGACCGGATCGATCGAGGGACCGCCGGGCACGATCTTCACGTCGATCCCGACGTCCTTGAAGTAGCCTTTACCGATGGCGGCGAACTCGCCCGCCATCTGCGCGTTGGCGAACCATCCCAGCTGCAGGGCCATCTGCGCCTGGGATTGGGCGCTCGCGGCACGCAGCAGGCTTGTCGGAGCCGCGCCCGCGGCTGCCAGGCCGGCAACGGTCAATCCTCCCTTTAAGAAGTCCCGGCGGGTGACCGACGGGGTGAACAGGGTGATCTTATCCACGGCGCTCGCCCCCTATACAGTGTGGCAACACTCTACGACGTCTGTATACTACAGCGGTCCGCCAGTTCCTGGCGGAGACATGACCGCCCCACGATGAGGTCGGTTGGGGCGGCGCCCAAACCAGGCCCCTGAAATTCCGCCTCCGGCGAGCCGATATGTCCTATTGGATTCTGGCCGGATGCGTCGCCGCGCTGCTACACTGGAAGCACCTGAAGAAATGGGAGGCGCCGGGTTATGGCTACGAAGGCCCGGATCACGGCCGAGGATCTCTGGGCGCGCGGCGAGGGCGATCTCAGGTCCGAGCTGGTCAACGGGCGCATCGTCGAGATGGCTCCACCGGGGGGCATCCACGGCCGGGTCACGGGCAGAGTCTACTTTCTGCTTGCGGCGCACGTGCGGGAGCACGGAGGGGGAGAGGTGTTGGTAGGAGACGTGGGTTTCGTGCTGCGTCTCCCCACAGACCCCGAACGCGTCAGGGGCCCCGACGTGGCTTTTGTGGCCGCTCACCGGCTGCCGGAGGGCCGTCTTCCCGAAGGATTCCTGTCCGGCGCGCCGGACCTGGCCGTTGAGGTGCTCTCCCCGAGTGACGAACCGCTCGACGTGCAGCAGCGGGTGCGAGATTTTCTCGATGCCGGGGCGCGTCTGGTCTGGCTCGTGGCCCCACAGCCCAACACCGTGACCGTCTACCGTGCCGACGGGTCAGCCAGGTTCCTTCGGGATCAAGAAACGCTTGAGGGCGAGGACGTCCTCCCGGGCCTGAAGATTCCCCTTACAGAGATCTTCTGAGGCCCCACCTCAACGGACCATCCGCTGGAGGTCAAGTCCGAGGTACCGTGCCGCGTCCAGGACGACCTGGAAGTACCAGATGCCCACCGGGATGATCAGCTTATTGTCCTTCCTCACCATGCTGTCAACGACGTCCGGCGTGAGGCGAACGCCCAGCTGCTGGAACTGCTCTTCGGTCAATTCGACGCGGTCGGTCAGGCCATCAATGTTGTAGAGGCTGCGGAGCGCTTCCTTCCCCGGTGCGGTCTCAGCGATCCGCATCAGGCGGTCCCGGATCTTCGCCTTGAGCTCCGGAGGGAGCTTGGGATTGACACTCCAGGTGTCCTGGGGAATGGGGTCGGTGTAGAGGATCGGCTTGGTTTTCTGCATGATATCAGGGAACTGCCGCACCAGCGTCGTCCGGACGTCTTCGAACGTCGCCCCTCCGTCTACCTGGCCACGGTAAATGGCCAGCACCACGTTGGAGTGTGTTCCGGCGAAAAGCGATTGGGAGAAATACCTGTCCGGGTCATACCCACGCTTCTTTAAGAGAGCGGCTGGAAAGAGATATCCGGACGTCGATGCGGGATCGACGAAGGCGAACCGCTTCCCCCGCAGGTCCTCAAATTTGCTGATGCCCGTGTCTGCGCCGACGAGAATCTGGCCACGATAGTAGGGACGCCCTTGACGCACGGAAACCGCCGCGACTTCAATCCCGCACTTCTCGTGAGCAAGCACGAAGGCGAAGGGGCTCAGGAACGCCAGGTCGGCTCGCCCCGCGCACATCGCCGTGATGGTGGCCGCGTAGCTGGTGGCCACCACCGCCTCGACCGGAATGCCGAGCGAGATCGTCAGCATCCGGCCGATCTGTTGGCCGCTGAACAACACCGCGTCGGTCTCGACGATGGGATTGAAGACCATCATCAACCTGGTCTGGCTCACGGCCGGAGCCGTGCTCAGACCGACAACTGCTACCGCTACCGCCAGGCCCAGGGTACCCCACGCCGCTCGGCTCATTGCCGCACCTCCTTCAGCATGCTGCACGTCCATGGACAGCGTTTTTAGGCCTTCGTCGGGATCTCCTCTACCACCTGCGGGTTTTCGAGCGAGGAGAGGTCGCCGGGGTCCAGTCCCAGGAATCGGGCCCGGATCACCCGGCGCATGATCTTCGCGTTGCGCGTCTTGGGCAGATCGCGGACGAACCTGATGTCTTCGGGCGCCAGGGCCTTGCCCAGCAGCGACGCCGCCGTCTGCTTGAGTTCGCCGAGTAGGGCCTCTGAGGCCTCGTGTCCGGGTCGCAACACCGCAAAGCACACGATGACCTCGCCCTTGATGTCGTGGGGGACGCCGATCGCCGCGGCCTCCGAGA
>JBOGSE010000877.1:0-1815 GCA_050694895.1 bacterium
ACCTTGACGACGTCGCCCTCGCGGACGGTCATCTGCTTGCCGCCCGTCTCGATCACCGCGTACACGTGCCACCTCCGGGAGACCGGACGGATTCTATCACGTTGCCGACGGGTGCGTCTAGCCGCCGAATCGCGCCGCTTAAAATCTTACCCAAGGGGGTATCGTCGCGCCACGAAAGATCTTACCGGAGCAGACATCGCTCCCGGAGGACCCCATGAGCCCTCAGTCGCGGCAGGAGTACCTGGCCCTGATCCGTCAGCGCTATCGCACTGCCTCGCGGCCGGCGAAGGGCCGCCTCCTCGATGAGGTCTGTGCCACCGCCGGCTACCACCGCAAGCACGCGATCCAGGTCCTGAGCCACCCTCCGTCCCCGACGCGGAGGAGACGCCGACGCCGCCCCACCTACGGGCCAACGGTCATCGAGCGCCTGGCCGCGATTTGGAAAGCCGCCGGCTATCCCTGGTCGGTCCGGTTGAAAGCCCTGCTGCCCCTCTGGCTCCCCTGGGCGCAACGCCGCTGGCGCATCGCGCCCGCCGTCGCCCGCCAGTTGCTGCGGATCAGCCCCCGGACCATCGACCGCCACCTCCAGCCGCGCAAGCGGCAGCAGCGCCGCCGCCTCTATGGCCGCACGAAACCGGGCACCTTGCTCAAGCATCACATCCCCATCAAGACGACCCACTGGGAGGTCACCACGCCCGGCTTCACCGAGACTGATCTGGTCGCCCATTGCGGCCCCGCGGCGGATGGCGACTATCTGCACTCGCTGACCCTCACCGACATCCACTCCACCTGGGTCGAAACCCGCGCGGTCCTCGGGAAGAGCCAGACCGCCATCGTCGGGGCCGTCGAGGAGATCGCGCAGGCGCTCCCCTTTCCCCTCCGTGGCCTCGATGCCGACAACGACGCCGGCTTCATCAACCACCACCTGTTCCAGTACTGCCACCAGCGCGGCATTCAGTTCACCCGCGGCCGCCCCTACAAGAAAGACGACAATGCCCACGTCGAGCAGAAGAACTGGACCCACGTGCGCAAGTTCTTGGGCTGGGACCGCTATGATTCCCCCGCCGCCCGCGACGCGATCAACGAACTCTACCGCCGGGAGCTCCGGTGGATGATGAACCTGTTTCAACCCTCCGTCAAACTGATCCGCAAAGTCCGCGTGGGCGCCCGGCTCACCCGCCACTACGATCGCCCTCAGACGCCCCTCGACCGTCTCCTCGCGTCCCCCGACACCGATCCCGCGCGCCTGGCGGCGCTCCAGCAGCTGCAGAGGCGCCTCGATCCCTTCGCCCTCGCCGCCGCCATCGAGCGCCAACTGGCTCGGATCTATCGCCTCGCGACGCCTCAGTACCGCCCCCGTCGGCGGGGCCCTGGAACGCCTCCCCCACGTCCGCTCAGTCGCATCGAGCGTGAGACCTTCAGGGATGTGGCTCGACGCCTCCGCGTGGCCGTCCAGATGGCAGACTTGACACCCCGGGACCATTCGGTAAGAACCTACGTGGCGCGATGATCACCAGGCCGGTAAGATTCTTTCATGGCTTGACAGGAAGCATATGCGGAGCACATTTGCCGTTACACTTAAGTGAGAGACCGGTGCGCTGGAACGGCTCCAGGAGGACAGGGCATGGCTGAGGTCGTCATCTTGAGCGCGGTCCGGACGCCGATCGGGCGATTCATGGGTGGGTTGTCAGGCCTCCCGGCTCCGCGGCTGGGCAGCCGCGTGATCGCCGAAGCGATCCGCCGTGCGGGCGTGGAACCGCAGAACATCAGCGAGGTCATCATGGGGAATGTGCTTTCGGCCGGACTCGGACAGGC
>JBOGSE010000878.1:0-2298 GCA_050694895.1 bacterium
CGGCCGAGCTTGGACGCACCCTTGACTTCGTCAAAGTGCCTCGGCGCGAGAAAGAAGAAGTCCTCGCCGCCTTCGCAGCGCACAAGAACGAGGTAACGACTGGCTACATGACCGCGGCCGAGTGAAGCCGGCCCGCCTAACAAAACGTTGCAGCCGCCAAGCCCCGCGCGATGGTAACTCGGAGTTGTGACAGTTCGCTCGCGCGGCTTGCGGCTGAACGTTGAGCCGTTATCCGTACAATGCGTGAACGCCAGATAGCTCGACCGTAGCTCGGGCGGAGGACGGAGGACACCATGGCACAGGTTGACTGGTACATCGAAGGGGCCGAGTTCAGCAACTGCAACTGCGACTACGCGTGCCCCTGCCAGTTCGAGTCACCCCGGCCCACGAACGGAGACTGCCGCGGCTTCGCGGCCGTTCGGATCGATAAGGGCTACTTTGGAGACGTGGCGCTCGATGGCCTCGGCGCAGCCCTCCTTTACGCCTGGCCGGGACCGATCTACGAAGGCAACGGCGAGTGTCAGGCCGTCATCGATGAGCGGGCGGACGGCAAGCAACGAGACGCTCTTGCTACCGTCCTGTACGGTGGCGAGACCAACGAGGGGGCGACCCACTGGTGGGTCTATCGGACGATGTCGAGCACCGTCCATCCCCCGCTCTTCAAACCCATCGAGTTCGACGTGAATATCGAGGGCAGAAAAGCGCGCATCGTGATCCCCGGCGTGCTCGAGTCCACGGCCCGTCCGATCCGAAGCCCTGCGACGGGGGCTGAGCATCGCGTCCGCATCAACCTCCCGAATGGGATCGAGTTCGAGATGGCGGAGATCGGTAGTGGTACCACGAAGACGACGGCCTCAATCGCCCTCGACCTCGCGGACACCTACGCTCATTTCACACTTCTCCGCCACTCGGGCAAGGGGGTGGTCCGCTCACGATGAACCCATCCGTTTCAAGACTGGTCTTACCATCCCGCTGACGTGAACCGGCCCATCGAGTGGATAGCCCGCCATGACCGGATCGTCGTCGTGGCGGCGCTCGGTGTCGTGGTCGTCCTCGCGTGGTGGTTGCTCCTCGCGGGGACCGGCGTGGACATGCCCGACGCGCGTGGTGGGGAGCACGCGGCGCACGCGGGTGCGCTCGGCAGGTTCTTCGCGGTCTTGGTTATGTGGGCCGTGATGATGGTGGCGATGATGCTGCCGAGCGCCGCACCGACAATCTTGTTGTTCGCCGCGCTCATGCGAACGCGGGCGCCGGCTTCGCCACTGCCCCCGACCGCCATCTTCGCCGCGGGCTACGTGCTCGTATGGGGCGTCTTCAGCCTCGTCGCCACCGTCGCGCATATGGCACTCGAACACGCCGCGCTCGTGTCACCCGCGATGCGAACGCAGACCGCCGTCCTGGCCGGCCTGCTCCTGGTTGCCGCCGGTGTGTACCAGTTGACGCCCCTGAAGGACGCGTGTCTCCGCCAGTGCCGCTCGCCGATTCAGTTCGTGACCAGACACTGGCGCGCAGGCCTGGACGGCACACTCCGCCTCGGGCTGTTCCATGGCGGCCACTGCGTCGGTTGCTGCTGGGCGCTAATGGGCCTCCTGTTCGTCGGGGGGGTGATGAATGTCGCGTGGGTGGCCGCGCTGGCTGTGTTCGTCCTACTCGAGAAGACGGCTTTCCTCGGCACGCGCGTGGGCCGAGCCGTAAGTGGCGCCGGCCTCGTCGCCGCGGGCGCGATCACGCTCGCACTCCGATGAAGTGCGCCGGCTGCCAGCACGAGAACGCCCTGCCAGCAAGTTCTGCGGCAAGTGCGGCTCTCGGATGTTCAGCTACAGCGAGCAGGTTTCAGGACGCGCTTGAGGTGGGACAGGATCGAGCAGAGGTGTTCGGAATGGTCCTGCGGCGTTGGCTCCTGCACCAAACCGGATTCGCAACGTCGTTGGCTCCAGCTTGAGTTCGACGGATAAATACAGGATTCACCCGGCGGCCTTCGGCCGCGGGTGATCCTGGGCGTTATACGGTCGGCTGGGTCCCTCGGGGACAGCGATGTGGGGTAGCGGGCGTGGCGAGTTCGACCGGTTCGGACCACGTGAGCTGGCGATCTGCTCAACCTCTACTGAACGCTCGCCGTGTGGGGCAGGTCAGCGAGTAATGTGACCGTGGCGCGGTGAGGAGAAGGTCGAACTCGTGACGGACGTTCATGTGAACGGTGTCGATCTCGAATACGTGGACGAGGGTTCGGGCGTGCCAGTGGTTTTCTCGCATGGGGGCGGCTCGGATCTCCGTTACTGGGAACCCCAGCGGGAGGTC
>JBOGSE010000879.1:0-4667 GCA_050694895.1 bacterium
ATGAGGCGCTGCTGGGCACGGTGCGACAAGATGATCTCCCCCATAGTGCCGTCCGGAATTCGCCCGGGAGGGGGGAGGACATTTTCACTGGTGAGTTAGGGGAGGACATTTTCATTGGCGATCCACATCTTTCGCTCGCGGCCTTGACAACTTGCCTCCCGGCTTGCTAGGATCACGGCTAACTTTATAGCAAGGCTGCGCGCAGTTCGTTAGCAAGACCTCGAGGGAGTGCGCCTAGGGTTCCGCGGTCCCATCCGGACCGGTCCGGTCCAAGCGGCGCAGACGGCCAGCCGCCGTTACACCTTCAGGATAGAAGCCTGGGGGACAGGTTCCTCACCGGTGCCTGTCGCTCAGGCTTCTTTATATCGCGCGCATGCGATGACGGGAACAGTAGGTGGGCTCGCGAGAGCCTAGCGAACCGGGTCTGGTGAGAGCCGGTCTCCGCGCCTGCCGAAGCTCATCCCCGAGCCGCGGGTTCGAATAGAGTAGAATCCGCCGGCCGCCCCCGATACGGGTTTGAGGGCCCCCGGCCGTGATGGCGGGGGAACTAAGGTGGTACCGCGGGAGCATCCGCCCTTAGGATGCGCCCGCGTCGTGTTTTTCTCGGTTGAAAACGCACGGGGTCGAGGCAGGAGGGACGCAGATGGCACGGCAGATGACGGCTCCGCGGCGCACCGCCGCCCGCTCGAAACAGATGAGCGGCGCGCAGGCGCTGATTGAAGCACTCCGCCGCGAGCAGGTCGAGATCATCTTCGGCCACCCCGGCGGGGCATCGCTTCCCATTTATGACGCGCTGTACGATGCGGGGTCGCTCCGCCACATCCTCGTGCGCCACGAGCAGGTCGCCGCGCATGCCGCGGTCGGCTACGCGCGCGCCTCCGGCAGGGTCGGGGTCTGCACGGCGACGTCCGGCCCCGGGGCGACCAACCTCGTCACCGGTCTCACTGACGCGATGATGGATTCGATATCGGTCGTCGCGATCACCGGCCAGGTCCCACGTCCGGTCATTGGCAACGACGCCTTTCAGGAAGCCGATGTCACAGGCATCACCATGCCGATCACCAAGTTCAACTCATTGGTGATGCACGCCGCTGATGTCCCACGCGCGGTCCATCAGGCCTTCTACCTGGCGAGCACGGGGCGTCCTGGTCCGGTGCTTGTGGATATTCCCAGGGATGTCTCTCAAGAGATGTGCGAGCCGCAATTTCCAGAGGAGACCACGATTCCGGGCTACCGGCCGGTGCTCGATGGAAATCCCAAGCAGATCGCCGCGGCCGCGGAGGCCCTGGCGGCGGCAGAGCGTCCGGTCATCTATGCGGGTGGAGGCGTCATCAGCGCGAACGCGACGCCCGAACTGACCGCGCTCATGGAGCGCACCCGCATCCCGACCGCCCTGACCCTCATGGGCAAGGGCGCGGTCGACGAGACCAACCCGCTGTGTCTTGGGATGCTCGGCATGCACGGCAGTGCCTTCGCCAACTGGGCGATGAACGACGCCGATGTCATTCTCGCCGTGGGCGTGCGGTTCGACGACCGTGTGACCGGGCGCCTGAAGGACTTCGCGCCCCGCGCCCAGTTCATCCATATAGATATCGACCCCGCGGAGATCGGCAAGAACAAGCCGGCGCATATCCCGATTGTGGGGGACGCGAAGCGCGTCGTGGCCGCGCTCGTCGAGCAGGCACGCGCGCCGCGGATCGAGGCCTGGTGGAAGCAAATCAACGAGTGGCGCGAGCGTCACCCGTTCCGCTACAGACAAGAGGGCGACAAGATCAGCCACCAGTTCGTCTGCGACACGCTCAACCGGCTGACCGGCGGACGGGCCATCGTCACGACCGACGTGGGCCAGCACCAGATGTGGGCGGCCCAGTGGTACCGATGTCGCGAGCCGCGGACATTCATTACCTCCGGCGGACTCGGCGCGATGGGCTTTGGCTTTCCGGCGGCGATGGGTGCCAAGTTCGCCCGTCCCGACCGGACGGTTGTCGCGGTTGTGGGCGACGGCGGGTTCATGATGACGATTCAAGACCTCATCACCGCCGTGGAGCATCAGCAGAGCCTCCCGATCGTCGTGCTCAACAACATGGCGCTGGGGATGGTGCGGCAGTGGCAGACGTTCTTCTACCGCGGCCGCCTGTCGTCATCGATCCTGCGCAACCCCGATTTTGCAAGGATCGCGGAGGCGTTCGGCGCGCGCGGCATGCGAGTGGATCGTCCCGACCAGGTCGAGCCGGCGCTGCGAGCGGCGCTGGAGACCGAAGGGGTGCCGTGCGTCCTCGACGTGATCTGCGACCCAGAGGAGAACTGCCTGCCGATGATCCCGTCGGGGCAGTCGGTGGCGGAGATGATCCTCGAATGACCGAGCCGCATGCCGCGACGATCTCGGTCCTGGTCCAGAACCAGCCGGGTGTGCTGGTGCGTGTGGCCGGGCTCATCCGCCGGCGGGGCGTAAACATCCACAGCCTGTCGGTGGGACCAACGGAAGACCCGTCGATCTCGCGGATGACGATCGTGGTTGACACGCCGCCGGAGCGCACGGAGCAGTTTGCCAAGCAATTGCGCAAGCTTGTCGAGGTACTGCGCGCAACCGCGGTTGACGGCACACCGTCGGTCGATCGTGAGCTGGCGCTGATCAAGGTGAACGTCACGACCGGCACACGGATGGAGATCATGGAGATCTCCAGCGTGTTCCGCGCGAACGTCGTGGATCTCACCGACAAGACGATGACACTCGAGGTCACCGGCCGCAGCGAGAAGGTCGATGCCATTGCGTCGCTGCTGACCAAGTACGGCATTCGGGAAATGGCCCGCACGGGACAGGTGACGCTCGTGCGCGGATCTCAGAACACCTAGATGAGCCACAACACCTTCACCTCCACGATCTTCCCCGTCGAGACTCTGGAACTCGCCGGGCGTCGCGAGGCGTTCGTCCGCGGCGGGCGGCATTTGTTTCCGCTCCTGCCCAAAGCGTTGCGCGGCATCACAACGATCGGCGTGATCGGTTGGGGTTCGCAGGCCCCGGCCCAGGCCCAAAATCTGAGAGAGTCGCTCGCGGGGGCGCCCAATCGCGTCGTGGTCGGGCTGCGCGAAGGGTCGCACTCCATA
Organism: bacterium; assembly: GCA_050694895.1. Lineage (GTDB taxonomy): Bacteria > Sysuimicrobiota > Sysuimicrobiia > Sysuimicrobiales > Humicultoraceae > JBQTJP01. The sequence goes on from JBOGSE010000879.1 coordinate 3,106, forward strand.
GCAGAGGCGCGGCGGGCCGGCTTCAGCGAGAGCGACGGCACGTTGGGCGAGATGCTTGACGTGATTGCACGATCCGATCTGATCCTGCTCTTGATCTCCGATGCCGCCCAGGCCGAACTGTATCCCAGGATCTTCGAGTCGCTGCGCCCGGGGGTCACGCTGGGTCTGTCCCACGGTTTTCTGCTCGGCCACCTGCGCAACCAGGGCCTGGACTTCCCGCCACACGTCAACGTCATCGGTGTCTGTCCGAAGGGTATGGGGCCGTCTGTGCGCCGCCTGTACGAGCAGGGCCGCGACGTCGACGGAGCCGGCATCAACACCTCGTTTGCGGTCGAGCGCGATCGGGACGGCCGCTCCACGGATATCGCGCTGGCATGGTCGGTAGGTCTTGGCGCGCCGTACACATTCAAGACCACATTGCGATCCGAGTATCTGTCCGACATCTTTGGCGAGCGCGCGATCCTGCTCGGTGCGGTGCATGGAATCGTCGAGAGTCTCTACCGGCGCTACGTCGCTCAGGGATTTTCAGAGGAGGAAGCGTTCGTGCACGCGTGCGAGAGTATCACCGGGCCGATCGCACGCACGATCTCTCACGAAGGCCTCCTGGCCGTCTACGAGCGGCTGTCGGCGCCGGAGCGTGCGGATTTTGAGCGCGCGTACTCCGCCGCGTACGCGACGTCCAAGCCACTCATGGTCGAGATCTACGGCGAGGTGGAGTCCGGAAACGAGCTGCGCAGCATCGTGCTCGCAGGGAAGCGGCTCGGGGAGTATCCGATCCCGCAGATCGACGGCAGCCGGATGTGGAAGGTCGGGGCCGCGGTCCGCGGGAGGCGGGGGCGCCTCACCCCGGAGGTCCACGCGTTCACCGCGGGCATCTTCGTCGGGGCCATGATGGCCCAGGTCGACGTCCTGCTGGAGCATGGCCATCCGTACTCGGAGATCGCGAACGAGTCCGTCATCGAGGCGGTCGACTCGCTGCTGCCGTACATGCACGCGCGTGGCGTCGCCTACATGGTGGACAACTGCTCTACGACCGCGCGGCTCGGCGCGCGAAAGTGGGGCCCGCGCTTTGATGCGCAGCTGACCCAGGTGGCCTATCCGGATGCCGATGAGCGAAAGCGCGCAGACGCCATCTTACTCGACGCCTTTCGGTCTCATGCTATCCACGGCGTGCTCAAGACGCTGTCGGGGATGCGGCCGGCGGTCGACATCGCGGTCGCGTAGCGGAGGAAGAGATCGCATGGACGAGATCGTCCGCATCTTCGATACGACGCTGAGAGACGGCGAGCAGTCTCCCGGGTTTTCGATGACGCCCGCGGAAAAACTCGAGCTCGCCCGTCAGCTCGAGGCCCTCCGCGTCGATGTCATCGAGGCCGGCTTTCCGATCTCGTCGCCCGGCGACCTTGACGCGGTGCGCGCCGTGGCGCGGGATGTGCGCGGGACGACGGTCGCGGCCCTGGCGCGGGCGAATCCCCAGGACGTCGATGCGGCGATCGAGGCCCTGCGCCCGGCGGCACGGCCGAGGGTGCACGTGTTCAACGCCACGTCGCCCATCCACATGC
>JBOGSE010000880.1:0-1985 GCA_050694895.1 bacterium
TGAGGCGCTGCATCAGCCTTCTCCCGCGCCGCGGTCGGGTTGAGGTCGATCCATGAAAATCCTGCACTTCGGGCCTGACACTGCAGAGGCGATCGACAAGTACGGCAGCAATTTCAAGATGTCACACCCCCACACGGTTGGCCGCGAGCTATTTGTTGGATGTATGCACATCCCTCCGGGAGGGCACGTCGGGTATCACCGAGCCACTATCCCCCAGTTGCTCATGGTCGTCAGCGGCCAGGGATGGGTCCGAGCCGGTCAGGAGGATCGACTCCGGATTCAAGTCGGTGAGGCGGTTCTTTGGGACGCCGACGAATGGCACGAGGCGGGCTCGGATACCGGGATGATGGCTGTCGTAGTAGAGTACAACCTCGGGGGACCGGTCAAGCAGTTCAAAGCACGGGGCAGGACGTGGTGGATCTACATGGCCAGCGGCAGTGAGCGGGAACAACTGGCCTCCGCGCAGCTCGAACGTCTCCTGATCGAGTACGATCTCACAAGATGGGCCTTCACCACTCATATCCGAATTGACGGTTCCGCTCCCATCCCCTACAGCCACCCTGTGTTGACCCTGAATGCACGGTACCACGACCACGATGGTCTAGCTCTCGCGACCTTCTTGCACGAACAGATCCACTGGTTTGTCACAGAGCGTTGGAGCACCGCACGCGCGGCTATAGAAGAGTTCCGACAACTCTACCCACACGCCCCGAATACACCCCCGGAGGGAGCCCAGGACGAGTCCTCCACCTATCTACACCTGATCGTCAACTATCAGGAGTTCACCGCGCTCAGAGAACTTCTGGGAGCCGATGCGGCACGACGCATCCTAGAGTTCTGGCAACATTACACCTGGATCTATCGGACTGTCCTGAACGACACTAACCAGATTGCGGCCGTCGTGGCCCGCCACGGCCTGGGTATCTAAAATACTAGCACGCGCTTCACATCTCACTTGCGCGAACTACGCCTTTTCCCGCACCGCGCCGAATGTCAGCGCCGTAACAACGTAGCGGCGCGCCACCAGCAGCAACACGATCGGCACCAGCGCTGAAATGGTTCCCGCCGCGGCCATCTCGTTCCAGATGATTTCGAACTGCGTCACCAGGCTGGCCACGCCGATCGAGAACGTCTGCGACTGCGGCGACGCGGTCAGGATGAACGCAAACATGAACTCACTCCACGTGAGCGCGAAAGTAATCACCCCGGCCGCCAGCAACGCCGGCGCCATCTGCGGCAGCAGAATCTGGAAAAACGCGCGCAGCCGCGTCGCGCCGTCGACCAGCGCGGCCTCTTCGATCTCGGCCGGGATCTCGGCCATGAAACCTTTGAGCATCCACACAGCAAACGGCAGCCCGAACACGGTGTACAGGAGCACCAGCGCGGCGCGCGTGTCATAGAGTTGCAAATGCCGGATGATGTCGAAGAAGGGAATGACCACCACGATGGGCGGGAGAAAACGGAGGCTCAGAATCCAGCCGAGCAGGACCCGGCGGAACCGCGCGCTGACCGGCATTCGCGTCAGCGGGTAGGTGATGAGCACGCTCAACGCCACCGCACCGACGACGGCCGAGAGCGACGCGATCAGGCTGTTGACCAGGAGCCGGCCGTATCCCCGGTGGCTTAGCACGGACACAAATGACTCGCCGGTGGGCGAGGCCGGTAGTACCGACGGTGGATAGCTGTAGAGCTCGGCCTTCGACTTCAAGGCGGTCGAGACCATCCAGAAGAAAGGAAACATGTACACCGAGACGATGACTGTGAGGATGGCGTAGGCCAGGATCACCGCCGGGCGTCGGGGTTTCACATCACGCCCTCCGCGGCCAGCCAGCGATTGAGCACGGAGAACAGCACCGACGCCACGACCACCACGTAGAGCCCGATAGCAGCCGCATAGCTCAAGTCAAAAAACTTGAACGCGATCCGGTACAGGTAGACGCTGATGAATTCCGTCGCCGCTCCCGGGCCGCCCGCCGTCAGCACCA
>JBOGSE010000881.1:0-1195 GCA_050694895.1 bacterium
TCCGCACACACCTGAGTATGATTTCACACTTCGCGAAGGCGGAGAGCGAGGGGAGGAGCATGTCTCGGAGCCGGCATACGGAAGCGGAGATGATCGCGGCGCTGAAGCAGATGGAGGCGGGGCGCCGGGCGGAGGACGTGGCGCGCGAGGTGGGGGTCAGCAAGCACACGCTGTACTCCTGGAAGGCAAAGTACGGCGGGATGGACGCGACGCAGGCGCAGGAGGCCAAGCAGTTGCGCGACGAGAACGCGCGACTGCGCAAGCTGGTGGCGGACCTGTCGCTGGACAAGGAAGCCCTGCAGTCGGTGATCCGAAAAAACGGCTGGAGCTCGTAGCGATGAAGGCGGCTATCGGGCAGATGCGGGACGAGTACGCCTTCACCGAGCGACGGGGCTGTGCGGTGATGCTGGTGGCGGTGGGGACGTATCGCTACCGGTCGCGGCGCACGGACGAGCCGTTGCGCACGCGGTTGGTGGAACTGGCGCGGGAGAAGCCGCGGTTCGGCTATCGCCGGCTGCAGGTGCTGCTGACGCGAGCGGGCGAGCGTGTGAACCACAAGCGGGTGCATCGGGTGTACTGCGAGGCGGGACTGGCAATCCGGCGCAAGCGGCGGAAGCACTGTGTACGTGCGGGCCAGCCGCTGGTGGCGCGCACGGCGGCGAACCAGGAGTGGGCGCTGGACTTCGTGCACGACGCGGTGGAGTGCGGCCGCGCGATCCGGATCTTGAGTGTGGTCGACGCCTACACGCGCGAGTGCCTGGCGCTGGAGGTGGACACCAGCTTCGCCTCACGCCGGGTGACGCGGGTGCTGGACCAGATCGCGGCCGAGCGCGGCGTGCCGGCTGCGATCCGCTGCGACAACGGCCCAGAGCTGACCAGCCGTCACTTCCTGGCCTGGTGCATCGAGCGAGGGATCGAACTCGTGCACATCCAGCCCGGCAAGCCGATGCAGAACGGGCGACTGGAAAGTTTCAACGGGCGATTACGGGAAGAGTGTTTGCGGGTGAGCTGGTTTCAGAACCTGTTCGACGCGCAGCACAAGATCGCGTCCTGGCAGAAGGAGTACAACGCAGAGCGGCCGCACAGCAGCCTGGGCTATCGCACTCCGAAAGAGTTCGCGGCGCAGGCAGCGGCGCGCTTCGACAGAGCTGGAGTGGGGCAAGGGGACTCAAACGCCGTCCCCTTGCCCCACACC
>JBOGSE010000882.1:0-1282 GCA_050694895.1 bacterium
AGAGAGACGCATCAAGCAGGAGTTCTGGATCAAAAGCAAACTCATCGTTATTGAGGGCGTACCCGCAGGGGTCTGCCCGCGGTGTGGCGAGAAGGTGGTCAAGGCGGACGTTGGACGGTGGATTGCATCGCTGATAGCAGACTTTAAGCGCCTGCGAAGGGTGCGGATGATAAGCGTCCCAGTCATCCGGTTTGCAAAGGAGATCGCCTAAGAGAGGGCGGGAAGGGTGCCGAAGGAGCGGCTGATGAAGTGCATCATTTGCCACGGCGAGCAGGTTTCCCCATGTGAGGTGTTTGAGGAAATCCCCGTCGGCTCGGATATCGTGCGAGTGCCGGTCACCGTGATGGTGTGTCGGACCTGCGGCGAGCGCTACTACGATCGGGCTACCATGCGTCATCTCGAGCGCGTTCGAGAGGACGTCGCGAAAGATCGGGCGCGACTCGAGGTGGTCGGGAAGGTTTTACGGGTCAAGTGAACCTGGAGGCAGGTGGTCGGGGCACGGCGTCTACCAGCAGAGTTCGCGGTTCGGCCGCAGACGGCCTCGCCCAAGTGACATTCGCCACCCGCTTCGCTCCGTGCGAACGTCACTTTGCGAACCCGCCGCCCGTTATCTGCCATCACCTTGATGAAATTCTTGAAGGCGGCGGATAGACAAGCCGTTAACCGCTTATCGACGCCGCAGACGGGGGAGGCACAGATGAAGAGGAAACAGGCTCAGTACCCGCCAGGGTGGGATGAGGAGCGCGTCCGCAAGGTTCTCGCTCATTATGAGGGACAGACGGAAGAAGAGGCGGTCGCGGAGGACGAAGCGGCCTTTGAGGATGACACGCAAACCGTCATGGAGATTCCCAACGAGCTGGTGCCTGTCGTCCGGGAACTCATTGCAAAGCATCAAGCATAGGGCCTGGAGGAGCCGGTGAAGATCCCCGTCTTCCGGGTGGACCCGGCGGTGGAGGAGGAGGCCAGGCGCCGCCTGGCGGAGTTGCGCGCCCGGCGGGAGAAGGCGCCGGTCGAGCGCGCCCTGGGCCGCCTGGAGGGGGCTGCCCGCGGGGGCGAGAACCTGGTCCCGCCCATCCTCGAGTGCGTGAAGAGCGACGTCACCGTCGGCGAGATCTGCCACCGGCTCCGCGCCGTCTTCGGGGAGTACGAGGAGAGCGTCACCGTGTGACGCGCTGGCACCCAGCGTGCGCAGCGCCATCGCCTGGCGCGTCGCTACGACCAAAAAGGTTGAGGGGGACACGATGAAACACTACCGGTTCTCCGTGGTCATTGAAAAGGACCG
>JBOGSE010000883.1:0-3554 GCA_050694895.1 bacterium
AGGCGCTTGAGCACGGGGATCGCCGAGAGGTCGAGCGTGTACCGCGTCTGATCGCTGAATCCGCGAATACCCCGCTCGCACAGGACGACCTGGTAGTTGCCTTCATTGAGAATGTACTCGGCGGCCAGCAGTAGCTCTTCGAGCGTCGCGCTCGGTCCGCGCTTGAGCAGCACCGGCAGTTTCGCCCGGCCGGCATCGCGCAGCAGGGGGTAGTTCTGCATGTTACGCGCGCCGATCTGAATCATGTCGGCATACCGGGCCACGAGCTGAAGCTGCGCAGCGTCCATGGCCTCGGTCACCACTGCCAGGCCGGTCTGGGCGCGGGCCTCCGCGAGTAGCCGCAGGCCTTCCTCCTCCAGGCCCTGGAACGAGTATGGCGAGGTTCGGGGCTTGAACGCCCCACCCCGCAAGAGGGTCGCACCGGCGGCCTTGACGCCCTCGGCGGTCGTCAGGATCTGCTCGCGGCTTTCGACCGAACACGGGCCGGCGATAATAGCCACGCGGTTGCCCCCGATGGACTGAGAGCCCACCGAGACCACGGTGTCGTGGGGAATGAACTCCCTGCTCACGAGTTTGAAGGGCTGGAGGATCGCCACGACGCGCTCGACACCCGGCACCCCCTCCAGCGACTCGCGTAGCATCTCCTTGGTCCGATCGTCGCCGACGACGCCGATCACGGTACGGGCTACCCCGACCGAGACGTGCGTATTCAATCCGGCCTTGTGAATCTTCTCGACCACGGCCTGCACCCGCCCTTCGCCCGCGCCCGATTCCATCACGATGATCATCTTGCCAACTCCATTGCCGCGACTCTCATCTGCGCCTCAGCCTTCCGTCTCGTGAAAACACAAACACCCCTCGCCCACTTGGGACGAGAGGTGCTCTCTCGCGGTGCCACCCGGGTTCCGCTCCGCCGGCGCATCCAGTGTTCACGCCATGGAGCGGCACTCGCGTTCCCGTATCGGAGGAACCGTCCGACGGTGCTACAGCGTTACACGTTCACACCGTGCCTCCCGGGCCCATTCGCCGCCTCGCGGTTGTCGCGCTCCCACCAGTACGCGACTCTCTCCCACCGGCCGTGCCCTGGCGGCGCGTCCGGTGCCTGCGACAGGAACCGCTGAGGGCGGGTACTCTTCCCGGTCCTCGGCGTATGAAAGTGAAGGGGAGTATAACACGGATGTCAAGCGAGAACAAGGCATGGCCACCGCATGGGGATCCCTGAGTTCCATCGAAGCTCCGCGCAAGTTCTCAGGCGGTCTCCCCTCGCGCACGTATGAGAGCACGGTGCTCCAGCCCCCGCAGAAGGCGGTTGCTGGCCAGCGCCAGCGCCGAGGCCGCGATCGACCCCGCGACGATCTTGTCCGGAAAACTCTGTGAGACCCCCGTGAAGAGCAGCACGCCGAGCCCCCCGGCGTTGATGAACGCCGCAATCGTGCCAATCCCGATGATCGCCAGCACGGCGACCCGTACGCCTGCCAGGATGACGGGGAGCGCAAGCGGCAGTTCGACACGGTGGAACCGCTGCCAGGCGGTCATCCCCATGCCCCGGGCGGCTTCGAGCACTCCCGGATCGACCCCGAGCAGTCCCACGGTCACGTTCCGCACCAGAATGACCTGCGCGTAGGCTACGAGCGCCGTGATCGCCGGGACGAGTCCCAGCCCCATCACCGGAATGAGCAGGACGAACAGCGCCAGGCTGGGGATCGTGTAGATGATCCCGAGAACGCTGAACAGCGGCCCGCGCAGCCCGGGTCTGCGCGCGGCCAGCGTGCCCAGCGGCAGGGCAATCAGCGCGGCCAGAGCGAGCGCGACAAACGTCATCACCAGGTGCTGCCCCAGGAGGGCCAGAATCACACGCGGGTTCTCGAGCAGATAGCCCATCAGGACTGCGGGGCGCTGCGGCCCGCCACCACCGCACGCCGGATGTCCTCGAACGTGAGCCGTCCCACCGCACGTCCACCGTCTCCGATGACCACAAGCGCCGGCGCTCCGCTTTGCAGAAGCGTCGACAGCGCGGTCCGAAGGCTGTCCTCCGCCCGCACCGTGACCGCATCGCCCGGCTGTGAGGGCGGCGGCGGGCCGGTGATGGCTGCCGAGACCGGAATCAGGCTGAGCTGCCGCAACACGTCGTCGCTTGTCAGCAGGCGCCGGACGAAGTCGTCGCGGGGATGCGTGATGACCGCGAGCGGAGTGTCGTGCTGCACGATCCGGCCATCGCGCATGATGACGATGCGATCCGCGAGCCGCAGCGCCTCATCAACGTCATGGGTGACGAACAGGATCGTCTTACGGACATGCTGCTGAATCCTCCGGAGCTCGTCCTGCAGGCGGCCGCGCGTGATCGCGTCGAGCGCGCCGAAGGGCTCGTCCATGAGCATGATGTCGGGGTCGGCCGCGAGCGCCCTGGCGAGTCCGACGCGCTGCTGTTCACCGCCGGAGAGCTGTCGCGGATACCGCCGCCGGTAGGCCCGCGGGAGTCCCACCAGATCCAGCAGTTCGTCGATACGCGCGTCGATTCGCTCGCGTGGCCACCCGAGCAGCTCTGGGACGGTCGCGACGTTCTGCTCGACCCGCAGGTGCGGGAAGAGCCCAATCTGCTGGATGACGTAGCCAATGCGCCGGCGCAGCTGAGGCGCCGGCAGGGATCGGACATCGGTGCCGCCGACCAGAATGCGGCCGCCGTCCGGCTCGTAGAGCCGGTTGATCAATTTGAGCAGCGTGGTTTTGCCGGACCCCGACGGGCCGACGACCACCGTCAGATCGCCGCTCTCGACCGTCAGCGTGCAGTCATCCACGGCGGGGCGCGCGACGCCCGGAAACCGCTTGCTGACGTGCTCGATCTCGATGGCGCTCATCGTCCCCGCGGGGCGGGGCTAGCGCTTGATGAGCCCCTTCTCCTGCAAAAATGCCTTTGCGACCGCAGCGTACTCCTTCTTGTCGGGTCCATCGACCTGCCAGTTCAACCCGGCCATGATATCGTCGGTCAGCAGCGGCGCCAGTTTGTTGAGCGATTCAGCGATCTTCGGGTTCTTCTCCGCCAGATCGGCACGCACCACCGGGGCGGCCTGATAGACCGGGTAGAAGTTCTTGTCGTCTTTCAGCAGCACGAGTCCCATACCGCTGATCTGGCCATCGGTGCCGAACGCGACGACGACATCCACCTGGCCGTTCTTGAGCGCCTCGTATCGCAGGCTGCCGGTGCCGAGTTGCTTGAACTCCTTGAAGGCAAATCCGCCGTAGGCTTTCTGGAGGCCTTTGATGCCGTCTTCGCGCTCCGCGAACTCAGGTGGACCGCCCAGCCGCAGCTCGCTTGCCTTGGTGGACAACTCGGAGTACGTCTTGACCCCAAACTTGTCCGAGACGTCCTTGGTCGTCGCCAGCGCCTGCGTGTTGTTGAACGGCGCGGGCTCCAGCCATGTCAGGTTGAACTGCTCTTTGTAGCCCTTGCGGACCTCCTCGACGATCGCCTTCGCATCGGCCATGGGCTGCTTCTTGAGGACGGTCAGCAGGCCGGTGCTCGTATACTCGGGGTACAGATCGATGTCGCCTTTCTG
>JBOGSE010000884.1:0-3422 GCA_050694895.1 bacterium
TCTGCGAGCGGGACAAGGCATCAGCATCGATGATCTCGTCAAGTGATCCTCGTCTGGTGCCAGACAACGCGCTGCTGCGGACGCACTCGCGTGTCACTCCGCTTGCTGAAGAGCGCAAGCGTCGCGCCGCGGTGCGCCGCTGAGCGCGAGCGTTGGGCCGCCAATTCGTAGAGGGTACACTGATGAGTTGTAAAGTCAGAGTGGTTGCGGTCCTTGCCTTGGTTTCGGCAGGCTGGGTCGCGGCCGAGTGGAAGGAAAGCGGGAAGGTGGTCCCGGACCAGCCTTGGGTCAAGTCGGCTGGCGAGTTCGGTGTACAACTCGTCTTCACGAACAAGCCCGAGGAGCACTTCGCCACCTCGGAAAGGGCGGTCCCCGCTGTTGTCTTTAGCCAGGCGGCTACCGCAAAGCGCGGGGTTATGATCGTCGGCCTGATCTACTTCTTTGGCTGCGCGACCGATAATAGTGGTGATTGTGACGCCACCGCACGCTTTACAGTCTATAACCCAGAAGGTAAGCGATGGATCAACCCGGAGGTCAAGGAGCTGTGGGTCGGCAAGCCACCACCCCCGAAGGGTCAGATGCAGCTGAGCAAGGCGCATATGGGCATCGTTGTCGAACCCGGCGACCCTCTCGGAATATACAAGGTGAAGGTCGAGGTTACTGACAAGATAGCGAACAAGACGCTCGTACTCGAGCGCACGTTTACGGCGATTGAGTCCGACATGAAGTGAGAACCCAGCGGCCCAACTACCGGTTGCAGGCGGCAGTGCCCATCGCGATGTTGGTGAGCGAAGACTGCTCCAGGCGGATCTGCGACGCACAGCGCGACAGGACCCGCGCGATCAACGGCAAGACCTGCCAGCGCAATCCGTCCGGCCGCGAAGGAGGCTCCCGGGCCCCGGAATCCCGGACCTGCGGCGATTGCGCCGCGGCCCGCGGCCAACTCCACGTCCCCGCCTGCGACCTCGAACGATGCCCCGCGTGCCGCGGGCAGATGATCACCTGCGGGTGCGTCGAGGAGCCGCCTCCAGAGGACCCAGGCTATGTTTAGTCGACTAGCCTGGATTTCCACGGACAGGAATTCGCCTAAGAACAGCAGCACCCGCGGGTTATTCTTTCACGTGGTGAGCTGAAGGGGCAAGCCGTTCCACCAGGGAACCTTGACCTGCTTGTCGAGCAGGCCTGAGGCGACCACGATGGGCAGGTGGGCCCTTCTGTGAAACTCGATGACCACGCGTTGTTGGGTGATCTCCACCGTCGCCGGCATGTCGATCAGGTCGCGGAAGATCTGCCGCGCCTGAGCGTTGGAGTACCCCCGCATCTTGCGAGCCAGGAGGCGGTACAACCCGCTGGCGATGACCAGCAGCGCCATGTCGAAGTCCACCTTCATCCCCACGGCCGACGACAAAGCGTTCATGTGGAAGAACCGCACGGCGTCAGACAAGGCGTTTTCGATGAGCATCCGCTGGGCGTAGCGTGTGACGAGCTTCTTTGCTGTGCCCCGGCGGTCGTTGGTCAGCAGGATGGTGGGCTCGTCGTGGCCCAGGTCCTCGATGAACATCTGTCGGAAGTCTCGTTTCGCAACGCGGGCGGTCTGCTCATAGACGCGCGGGGTTTGGTACTTGCGGGTGGGCACGTCCAACTCAACGGTGCGCCAGGCGGAACGCGGTAGCAAGACGATCTCCTTGAGGAGCTTGGGGGTGCGACGCCGCAGGGTGATGAAGCGGATGCCCATGTCGTCGAGGCGCACCAGGTTCTGATAGGTGGTCAGGCGCGAGTCAAACACCAGGTGCCGTGGACGCTGCCCGTGGGTCTTCTTCCAAAACGAGATGAAGCGGAAGATCTCCTCCGATTCCTCACCCTTCCGGAGGTCGGCGTTGGAATAGCAGAAGGCGTGCCCGTCGGCGTCCTGGGCCAGAAACGCCAGGACGCTTTTCTGGCGCCGGCTTCTCATGGAGAGGTAATGGCGCTCGATGATGGGATCCTCGCCGTAAAACGGGACCGAATGAAAGTCGAGGTTGAAGGAGCGTCCTGCAAACAGGCCGTCATCGGAGACGTGTTGCTCAAAGGCCGCCAGAAGCTTGGTTGTGTGGGTGTGAGCGAGGCGCGAGGAGTACTCTGACAGATAGCTCTTCTTCGGGATGGCGTTGAGGCCCGCAAACAGCGCCAAGCCTTCATCAGCCGCCAGCGCCATGATGTGGCTCTTGCGCTCTAAGGACCACAGCTTCAGGGCCAGGCAGCAACGCAGCGCATGGCCTTGCGGAATCATCTTGGAGCCCGGCAGGTGAGCGGCCCGGGCGACCTCGTCGAGGCCCAGGCGCACCAGATCGGGCACGAACAGGAAAAGCCCCCCGCAGCGCGTCACGAACCGCCGGGCCGACAGCGAAAACATCCGGGCATCGGCCACCGGCTCGGTGGTGGGCCGTGGGCGCCCGGGGCGTTCTTCATCCAGGCGCCGCGGCAGGGCGGCAAACCCTTCCGCCTTCAACACCTCGCGCACGGCTGTGGGGCTCAGCGCCCGGTTACTCTTCTTGAGTTCCTCGCTAATCTCGTAGATGGAGTGGTTCTGCTTGCGCAGGGAGATGATCAGATCCCGGGCGGCGGACTTCTTGGGCTGGCTGCGCGGACCCGGACGGGGAGAGCAGAAGAAGGTGGGATCCGGGTCGCGGCGGAAGTGGTGACACATCACGTGAAAGGAGCCCGGCGTATAGCCGAAGTCGCGCGCCGCCTGGGCCGAGGGGCGCTCCTCGAGGAAGTAGGCCCTCAGGGCCTCGTACTGGCGCTGCTTGGGCGATTGGGGCTCGAGGAAGAAACGCTGGCAGGTTCTTAGAGACTTCGGTTCTCCGATACCCACACCTGCATGGTATTAGATACAACGGGTGGTGTCAAGTATCGGGCGAGCCACGACCCGTAGCACCCCGTCTCTCGTAGGAGCGGCGCGTTCCTCAACCAGGGACACCGCGTGAGGCCAAGGCCTCGACAGGCATTGAAACCCTCTGAAATCCATATCTAGAGTCACCAATCATACTAAGGCACGGCAACGGGGACTCGACGACCTGGAACCTGACTGGGACGCCTGAGCCTTGGCGCACCTGACTCGAAGCGGGATGAGATCTGGGTGTAGAAGGGCCGCTGAGGCCCGTCCGCTTAGGGAGTTAGGCTTGCGTGGAAATCCAGGCTAGGCGGTCCACCTGCAGCCGGGCGAGCTCCGGAAGCCAGTCGTAGTCGCCGAACGATCCCAGAAGCGCCCCGAAGTAGGGCCAGAGGTGCTTGGGCCATTCGTTCTCGTGGACGCAGACGTCGGGCACCCGGCCGGCGAACGGCGCGTGCGCGAAATTCGCGGGCAAGGTCAGGGCGTTGTGCAGCCGGCAGAACTCGTCCGGACGGGCTTCGAACTCCCCGGCCTCGAAGCGCTTCTCGAG
>JBOGSE010000885.1:0-1437 GCA_050694895.1 bacterium
CATTATGAGGCGGCCGGTCCGCCCGCAGTAGTTTCTTGAACGTGGGTTGCCCGCGGACGGACCGCGGACCGAGCCACATACGGGGGAACCGGCCATGGACAGTTTGACGCATGTTGGTCTTGATGTGCACAAGGAGTCGACCGCGGTGGCCCTGCTGCGGCCCGGTGCGGTCGAGCCGGATCATCGGGTGATCGTCTCGACGCCGGAGTCGTATCGCAAGCTCGTGGCCAAGACGGGCACCGAGGGCGTGGTCTTCTGCTACGAGGCCGGTCCGTGCGGCTACGACCCGTACCGGATTCTGACCAAGTTGGGCGCGCGCGTGGAGGTGATCGCGCCGTCGTTGATTCCCCGCCGGCCGGGTGACCGGGTGAAGACCGATCGGCTGGACGCGCGAAACTTGGCGCGGCTGCATCGCGCCGGCGAGTTGACGGCGATCCGGGTCCCCACGGAGCTTGAAGAAGCGGTTCGCGATCTGGTTCGCGTCCGCGAGGACATCAAAGAGGATCGGCGGACGGCGATCATGCGGGCGAAGGCGTTCCTGCTGCGTCGCGGTATCCGCGCCGCGAAGGGGTGGCATACGGGTCACGGCGAGTGGGCGCGCGGGCTTCGGTTCGATCAGCCCGCCGCGCAGGAAGCGTTCGACGCGCTGCTTGGTGCAGTGCAGACCCGCGATGTGCAGCTGCGCAGCCTCGACGCGAAGCTCGACGAATGGTCGGCGCGCGAGCCGCTGGTAGGACCGGTCGCACGTCTGCGAGCACTGCGGGGTATCGACACGCTCTCGGCTGCGATCATCGCGTCGGAAGTCTGCGATTTCCGCGCGTTCCCCAACGCCCCGGCGTTCATGGCGTTCACCGGTCTGGTTCCCTCCGAGCATTCCTCGGGAGCGACGACCCGGCGCGGGTCGATCACCAAGACCGGGAATCAGCATCTGCGTCGCGTCCTGGTGGAAGCGGCATGGTCGTACCGGCATCGACCCGCCGTCGGCTACGAACTGCGCCGCCGGCAGCAGTCCCAGCCTCAAGACGTCATCGCACATTCGTGGAGCGCGCAGCATCGCCTCCACGCCAAGTTCGCGAAGGTCGCCGCCACGCACGACCGAAACGTCGCCGTCGTCGCGGTGGCACGCGAACTCGCCGGCTTCGTCTGGGGGCTGATGACCGAGCGGTACGCAACCACGAACTAGATTCGAGGAAGGGATGGACAGACGAGTTCTGCGGAACAATCCTCGTCAGCACTATGCGCCGCGGGGAACTCACGCGATGCGCGTGGCTAGTCGGAGGCAGGTTCCGAGCGAAGCCTTGATGTGCGGTACCCAACCCGCGGATATCAGTATGGCCGATCGCCGTCTCCATATGTCTGTCCATCCCGCCCTCAAACCTCGAAAGGAGGAACCGACCTGAGAACAAGGAACTTGACGGGCCGCCTCATATCAGTGCT
>JBOGSE010000886.1:0-3505 GCA_050694895.1 bacterium
TCCAGGGGCTCGGGCGGCTGCACATCGTAATGCGCGTAGCACAAGACGGTAGGCGCCCCTGGAGCTTGCAACCAGTCGGCGCGGACGATCGGATGCCGCTCGGTGGGATCAACGCGCGTCGCAAAGCCCAGCGCCTGAAGATGGGACGCGATCCACTGGGCGGCGCGCGCGACGTCGCCGGCACGCTCGGGGGCGGTGCTGACGCTTGGGATTCGGAGAAACTCGCGGAGGTCGTCGAGAAAGCGCGCGCGGTGCTCGCGCGCGTATGCGATCGCCGCGTCCATGGCCGGGGAGTATTCGACGGAAGCGGGCGGCGTCCCTGGAGCCGTCAGGAGCGCCGCAGCCGAACCCGCAGTCGGACGGTGACCGGGTCTTCGGCCACGAAGATGAGAAAGCGGGGGATCGGAATACCAAACTCCGTCAATCGTACCGTGACCTCGCCGGACGCGCGGTAGTCGTCGGCGAGGGCCACGATCTCCAGGGGCATTTCAACCTCGCGCGTGACGTCCCGGATGGTCAGGCTGCCGCGCATCAGGACACGGACCACGCTCGCCGTCAGACTGCCCCGCGGCGTGGCCGTCCCCCGGAAGGTGATGTATTGAAACTGGTCGGTACGAAGGAAATCACGCCGCATCTGCCCATCGCGCGTCCCGTTGCCGGTGACCAGCGTCCGCGCATCGATCCGGGCGTCGATGGCCGCCACAACGCTCTCACCCTCGGCGCGGACGGTGACGGTGCCTTCGACGCGATCTGTGGTACCCGTAAACCCTCCGCGGTTATCGCGCATGACGAACTCGACCGCGGGCCGCGGCGACGTGCCGGTCTGTGGCTCGGGCTCGATGCGAAACGTCCCGGTCGGCACCAGCGACGGCGCCTGAACGATCAGCACCGCCGCGAGTATCCATTGCCTGATCATGGGTGTCATTGCGCGCCTGCATTCACTGATCCGCATGTGTGGGTGTCCACGTACAAGGTTCACTACGTGCCAGGTGTCGAACAAAGTTCCGCCGTGGACATCCGTCTCCTGTTCGGCCGGTTTGCCGACGACGCCTCGCGCAGGGCGCTCGCGCGCTGGCTGCTGATCGCGTGTGGAATGGGGTTCGCCGCTTCGATTGCCGCACTCGCCATCCTGGGATACGGAACCGACCGGTGGATGTTCGTTCTCGTCGTCTGGACTGTCTTCCTCTACATCCCTCTTCGGATCGCGATCGAAACGCTGCAGACCGTCGGACTGCGGCTGCGCGACGCCGCGATGGCTCAGATCGCTACGGATCCCCGGCGGTACGAACGACCGGAGGCGCTTGCGCTGCTTGTCGACCATCTCTTCATCCGGCACGCCACCTTACCGCGCATCGCTAAACCCGCGCACGGGCAGAAGGCCCGGGAGGCCGCCGCCGCGATCGTGCGTCGGGCGGGCTCAACTGGGGGCGCTGCCGAGAGGCTCAGAGCAGCCATTCGGGCGGCGCTCGCCGCCGCCGAGGTCGAGGCCGTCGCGCTCAGCGCCTCGGCCTCAGGCCCTGGCGCCGACGACATTCAATCCCGATGGGAAGGCGCGCGCGCACTCGGCGCGATTGGCACCCTCATCCAGGTGTTGGCCGCGGCGCATGCGGATCGGTGGGGCGACCTCCCTCCCGCCCCTGAACTGGATGGGCGCTCCCTCGCAGACTATGTGGAGGCCGTGCTGGACTACTGCGATGAAGCGGCCCTCAACGTCGACGCGCTCCCGTGGACCGAGCCATTGTTGAGATCATCACCACGGGCGGCCGACGCGGAAGATATCCGTGCGTCCTGGCGCGCTTTCCTAGGCGCCGGGACACCGTCGCCGCGGGCACTCGAGGGTTTTCTCACCACCGTGCTCCCGGCACGGTAGACTAGAGGTGTCAGCCGATCTCCCCTTCGAAGCCTACCTCGATCCGGCCGTCTGGATGCACGAAGATCGGAACGGTGTTCTGACCGCTCATCTCGACGACCCGGCGTTGCAGCGCCTCATCGTCGTCAACTTCGATCTCTTCGAAGTCCACGCCACGCTCGGTGAGGACACGCCTCACCTCCACACAGGTGGGTCAGTCGCTGAGCGAGTACATCACGAGCCGGCGGTCGAGCTTCGGCACGCTGGTGCACCTCCGGGCGAACGTATGTTCGTGTATCTGGGATCCCGCCTCCGACTTCGATCCACCCGAACGCTTCCCTGCCGGGCACCATCGCGGGGAGTGAATAGAGGAGCCCTTCCAAACGTTGGGGAAGATTGAACGCGGCCGGATCGTCTTGGTGTCCCCAGCGCGGCGAATGTGGAGCGACGATGGCACTGTGGCTGAGAGAGGCCGACGTAAGTGCGCTTTTGAGCATGGACGACGTGATCGCCGCTGTCGAGGATGGGTTTCGGCTTCTCGGCGAAGGCGCGGCGGTGAATCAGCCGCGAAGTCGAACGGTCACACCATCGGCCGTGCTCAACGTGATGCACGCCGCGGCACCCACGCTCGGGGTGATGGGCCTGAAGTCGTACGCGGTCTCTCCGCGCGGCGCGCGATTCGTCGCGGTGCTCTACCGGCTGGAGGACGGTGAGGCCGTCGTTATCGCCGAGGCAGACCGGCTCGGGCAGATGCGCACCGGCGCGGCCAGCGCCGTCGCCACCAAATACATGGCTCGGGCCGCATCCGGCGCGCTCGGCATCATCGGTGCCGGCTGGCAGGCGCGCAGCCAGGTGCAGGCGATCGCGCGGGTTCGGCCGGTGGCGCTCGTCAAGGTGTTCAGCCGCTCCGAGGAGCGGCGCGAAGCGTTCGCCGGCGAGATGGTGGCAGAGCTCGGGGCCGAGGTTGTCGCCGTCGCCAGCGCCGAGGAAGCCGTCGACGGGTGCGACATCGTCGTCACCGCGACGTCGGCCCGCGAGCCCGTGCTGCGTGGGGACTGGCTGCGACCGGGCATGCACGTCAACGCGGTCGGGTCGAACGCCGCTACGCGGGCCGAGCTCGATGTGAGCGCGGTGCGCCGCAGCGACCGCATCGCCGTCGATTCCCTGGAACAGGCGCGCGTGGAGTGCGGGGATCTGATCGCCGCCGAGCAGAAGGGCGAACCCGTATGGGATCGTGTTGTCGAGTTCGGCGCCATCGCGGCGGCCAAGAGTCCCGGCCGGCAGTCGGCGGAGGAGATCACATTGTTCGAGTCACAGGGCATCGCGCTTGAAGATGTCGTCACCATGAATGTGCTCTACCAGAAGGCGGCCGCGGCAGGGATCGGACAGCGCCTCTCCCTGCCCAAAGACGCAGTCAGGGTTCGACGGTAAATCAATGTCGATAACGGAGGAGGATCATCCGTGACCGTTCGAGTGACCGTCGCCGATCCCACCACGCATCGCACCGATGTGCTGGCCGTCGGCGTCTACAGCGCTCCGGGGCGCCTCGAAGGCACCGCCGCGAAAATGGATCAGGCGCTGGGAGGGCATCTCGCCCGCGTGCTGCATGAGGAGCGTTTCACCGGCGACGTTGGCAAGGTCCTGATCGTGCACACC
>JBOGSE010000887.1:0-2106 GCA_050694895.1 bacterium
CACAGTTCGGCCGCTTCCCGCCGCTCGTCAGCAGCTGCCACATGGCTTGCTTCACCAGGTCCAGTGACACTTCAGAGTCAGCCGGAAAGTCGTGGCCAGTGCCGAAGTAAGCAAACTCAACCCCATCCCCTCTTGGTCAGACTTGTGTGAGACACCTCGTGTGAGTGGGGGTTCCTGACCAAGGGCGGGATCGGAGATCCTTGTGTACGTGTCCACACCATCTGATAAGCGGTCACGGCGTTCCTCGGGCGGGGAGGCCGATCCGGCTCCGCGCCCGTCTCGGCGGACGTTCACCGCGGAGTACAAGCTCGCCCTGGTCGCCGAGTACGAGAAAGCTCCGAGCGGGGAGAAAGGCGCGATCCTTCGCCGGGAGGGCCTGTATTCCTCCCACATCATCGAATGGACCCGGGCTCGCGACGCGGGGCGTTTGGGCGGTGAATCGGCGGAGTCCGCGGCACCGGCGAAACGGGCGAGGAAGTCAGCCGAGCAGATCGAGTTGGAAAAGCTGCGTCGGCAGAACGAGAAGCTGACCTCGGACTTGACGAAGACCCGGATGGCGCTCGACATCATGGGAAAAGCGCACGCGCTCTTGGAAGAACTCTCCGAGAGCGCGGAGAACGACGGACCGTCGAGGACGTCATGACGACCGCGTTCACCGAGCTGCGCGCCGCCGACATTTCCGTGAAGACATCGTGCGCGCTGACCGGACGATCCCGAGCGACGCACTATCGGCACGTCAACCCGAAAGGCCCGGTGCACGGCCCCTGGCTGCCGCGCAGCCCACCGCCGCACGCCCTCGACACCGCCGAACGCGCGAAGGTGCTGCAGGTGCTGACCAGCCCGGCCTACCGGGACCTGGCGATCCCGCAAGTGTGGGCGCGGGAACTGGACGAGGGCCGCTACTGGTGCTCGATCTCCACGATGTACCGGATCGCCCGCGCCGCCGGGCAGGTCCGCGAACGCCGCCGCCTGGCGACCCACCCGCCCCGTGTACGGCCCGAACTCCTCGCCCACGGCCCGAACCAGGTGTGGTCGTGGGACATCACCGCGTTGAAAGGGCCGACGAAAGGGATCTGGTACAAGTGCTACGTCATCCTCGACATCTTCTCCCGCTATGCCGCCGGATGGCTGGTCGCCGCAGCGGAGGACGCAGTCGTGGCGAAAGACTTCCTCGCCGACGCCATCGCCCGCAACGGTGTCGAGCCGCACACGATCCACGCCGACCGGGGCGGGGCGATGGTGTCAAAACCGGTATCGGAACTCCTCGTCGATCTCGGCGTCCTCCGGTCCCATTCCCGACCCCGCACCTCGAATGACAACCCGTACTCCGAAGCGCAGTTCAAAACCTTGAAGTACATGCCCGACTTCCCCGACCGATTCGGATCCCTGGAAGACGCCCGCACGTTCTGCGAGGGTTTCTTCCTGGCCTACAACCACGAACACCGCCACTCCGGGATCGGGATGCATACCCCCGCGTCCGTCCACTTCGGAACCGCCGAGCAGATCCGCGAACAACGCCAAGCCACCCTCAACCGCGCCTACGCCCACCACCCACAGCGCTTCGCACGCCGCCCCCGACCACCCAGACTGCCCGAAGTGGCCTGGATCAACCAACCCATCGAACAACCGCAACCGACCCCGTAAACACAACCTGTCTCATTTGACTTGACAACTACCGCTACGACGGTCTACTTCGCGAGCGTCAGACGCAGACACCCGCTCCAGGCGATGCGGGTGGCCGCATGGTCACCGACACGATGTACGACTCGAGAGGGTTGGCATACAAGCAAAACTCTCCGTACTTCAACGCGGCTTCCGCATCCGGTCAGATCGCGGGACATCTCGACACAGACGTGCCGAACCAGACGATCACCGAGTTCGACGGATTGGAACGTCCGATCGTGGCGGCGTACCGGAAATACGCTGTGGAGCAGTGGCGGACCACTACCGCGCACGGCGGCGATCGGGTGCACAGCACCCCGCCCGCGGGTGGAACCGCCACCACGGTGATCAACGACGCCCAGGGGCGGACGCTGGAGAAGCGTCAATACACCGCCGGAATCGGTTCGGCCTTCGACGCGACGAAGTACGCGTACACGCCTAATG
>JBOGSE010000888.1:0-2806 GCA_050694895.1 bacterium
CCGAAGGACGGCATTCCGCCGATCGACCGCCCGAAGTTCGAGGCCGCTCCCGAGGCCGGCAAGTGGCTCAAACCGGCCGAGCCCGTGGTGTACTTCGAGCGGGCCGGGGACGCGCGCGCGTACCCCCTGCAGATCCTCATCTGGCACGAGATCGCCAACGACACCGTCGGTGGGATTCCCGCGACCATTACCTTCTGCCCGCTGTGCAACACCTCGATCACGTTCGACCGGCGGCTGGATGGCAAGGTGCACGACTTCGGCACGACCGGCAAACTGCACAAGAGCGCGCTGGTGATGTACGACCGGCAGACCGAGTCGTGGTGGTGGCAGGTCTCCGGCGAGGCGATCGTCGGTGATCTGACCGGGAAGCGCCTCCCGGTGTTGCCTTCGCAGATCATCTCGTGGGAGACGTTCCGGCGCACCCATCCCGGCGGTAAGGTGCTCTCCAAGGACACCGGGCACAGCCGGCCGTACGGCCGCAATCCCTACGTGGGGTACGACGACATCAACTCGTCGCCGTTTCTCTACACGGGCGGGCGCGACCCGCGGCTGAAGCCGATGGAGCGCGTGGTCACCGTGTCGATCGGCAAAGACGATGTGGCCTATCCGTTCAGCGTGCTCGAGAAGGCCGGCGTCGTGCACGACACAGTGGGCGGGACACCGATTGTTATCTTCTTGCAGAAAGGGACAGCCTCGGCGCTGGACGCCAGCGACATCGCGTCGGGCCGTGACATCGGTGCGGCCGCGGTGTTCTCCCCGGCCGTAGATGGCCGGAAACTCACGTTTGCGGTGCGCGGCGTGCAGTTCGCGGACGCTCAGACCAGGAGCGCCTGGAATATCCTGGGCCAGGCCACGGCCGGCCCGCTTGCGGGTAAGCGGCTCGAGCCCATTGTGCATGGGAACCACTTCTGGTTCTCGTGGGCGTCCTACAAGCCCCAGACACGCGTCTACAGCAGGTAACCGAACGCCCCGCACACGCCCGGGGAGCGCGTAGGACAAGCGCCCGCCCGGCGCGAATCCCCCGCCGATGCGGCATCTCGTCCTGGACCGCCCGCTGGTGTTCATCGATCTGGAAACCACCGGGGTGAATCCGGCCGCCGACCGGATCATTGAGCTGTCGCTCCTCAAGGTGCATCCGGATAGCCGGCGCGAGACCCTGACCCGCCGCCTGAATCCCGAGATGCCGATCCCCGCGGAGACGACGCGCGTGCACGGCATCACCGACGCCGACGTCGCGGGCGCGCCCAGGTTCGCCCAGATCGCGTCGCAGGTGGTGGCCTTCATTGGCGACGCCCATCTGGCAGGGTTCGGCATCCTGAGGTTCGATGTGCCGATCCTGCGTCGCGAACTGGCCGCCGCCGGGCTCCATCTGGAGATGACCGGCCGGGCGGTGCTCGATGCCCAGATGATCTATCACCGGCGGGTTCCACGTGACCTCGCGGCCGCGTACTGGCTGTACTGCGGCAGCGTGCTGGAGCATCACCACAGCGCGCAGGCCGATGTCGAGGCCGCCGCGGCGGTGCTGGACGCTCAGCTGGCCGCGTATCCCGACCTTCCCCGCACCCCCCAGGAACTGCACGACCGCCTGCTCCCGCCGATGTCAGGACCCGCGCCCGAGAAGGCCGGCGCGCGGCAGTAGACGCCCGGGCGTCCGTTACGGGGGCGCGATCTTGACCGGTGCGTTGTAGCCGGTGATCGTCGAGACCATGTGGTGCGCCTCACCGACCATGAAGACGCGCATGGGCAGGCTGGTCTGCAGATCGATCCATACGGCGAAGTGCAGTTTTCCGCCGGGGTCGTCGTAGGTGACGACCTGGAAGGTCCTGTCGCCTTCCTGAAGACGCGCCCCGAGCGTGGCGCTGGCGATCTCCGTGGCGAGCGGGAATCGGAAGCCGATCTTCGGAGGCTTCGCCCGGGTTGTGCGCGTCCACTGACCGCCGGGCTCGCGGAAGTATGACTGGACGCCGATCACGCGCCCTTCGCTGCCGACGTTGGTCCGGAATGTCAGCCGGTCTGGGGGCGCGAACACGTACTGCGTCGTGTTGGTGGCGCCTGTCCCCGGCGAGAAGTACTCCAGTTCCTGCCAGGTGCGCATGCCTTCGAACCGTTTCTCCGCCTTCGTGAGCAGGGCCACCGCCGCGGGCGCATTGGGCGACGGCGGCTGAGGGTCGATCAACAGGGGCGCGGTGAGCGACACGTCGTCGGTGCCTCGCCGCCGGACCGTGAGTTCAATGCTCCACCAGCCGGGAGCGCCGATGAACGGGCCCTGCCCGCTGGCTTTCGCATCGGGCCCGGCATCCAGGCGCATGGTCATTGCCGGGAGGTCGCGGCTCAACGACACGACGCGGAGCAGATAGCGAACCTCACCGCTGATCGGGCGAGCGTCGGCGCCCGTTGCGGCGATCTCGATCCGGTTGGCGCCCTGCCGCGCCGGTGAGAGCGTCATGGTCACCGCGACATCCCGCGCAACGCCCCCGACTGTGAGCCCGGGCTCCTCTGTGATGATCGTGCCCGACTGCGCGTACTTCGCCGGCTGGGAGATCGCGACAGCGGCCGCAAGCAGGGCGACCGTGAGACCGAGCGCCGTCTCTACCCGCACCAGGACGAGCAGCGACCGCCAGAGTCCCGTCAGACGCGCGAGCCTGGGCACGATGCGCCATCGGTTGATCGCGGCCGTGGCCAGCAGCGGCGTGATGATGATGAGCTTGACCAGGAGCGTGCGTCCGTAGGCCGGTCCGGTCAGGGCCGCCGGCGACCCCACGTAGAGATATCCCTGGGCCAGCCCTGTGACGATGAGGACCGCGAC
>JBOGSE010000889.1:0-10750 GCA_050694895.1 bacterium
ATCCCGTACTTCTTGGCCGCGCTCAGCAATCGCTTGCGAGCACGCTCTCGGGCGCGGTCGTCTTCGAACTTGACCTGGTTGAAACGGGCGAAGGCGTTCCGGACGTGGGCTTCGTCATGAATCGGCAGTCTTCGCCGCCCACGGGAGTCGATGTAGGCGAACGCGCTGTTCGGAAGGTCGCCTCGCTTCGCCGAGTCGAGTCGGGCCATGCATCGACGCCACCAACCCGCTCGGAGGCGGCAACCAGTTGCACATCGCTACTACCGTACGGCTCGGGAGGCAGTCATGTCCCAGGTCCGTGTCCACAACTTCTCGATCTCCCTGGACGGGTTCGGGACCGGCGACGGCATCACGTTCGACGCCCCGTTCGGTCACGCCGGGGAACGCCTGCACGAGTGGATGTTCGCCACCCGGTTTTGGCGCTCGATGGTCGGCGAGGCCGGTGGCAGCGTGGGTGTCGACCACTCGTTCGCCGGCCGCCATGGCCTCGGCTTTGGTGCCGAGATCATGGGCCGGGGCAAGTTCGGCGCGCAGACCGGCCCGTGGACCGATGTCGGTACTGACGACGAGTGGCGTGGCTGGTGGGGTCCGAACCCGCCGTTCCACACGCCGGTGTTCGTGCTCACGCACCACCCGCGCCCGTCGATCGAGATGGAAGGCGGCACCGTGTTCCACTTCGTCGACGCCGACCCGCAGGAGGCGCTCGACCTCGCCCGGAAGGCAGCCGGCGACCTCGACGTGCGCATCGGCGGTGGCCCTACCGTCATCCGCGACTTCCTCGCCGCCGACCTCATCGACACGCTCCACGTCGTGCAGGTGCCGATCCTGCTGGGCCGCGGCGTTCGCCTCTGGGACGGCGTCGAGGGCGTCGAGGAGCGCTACGACATCGAGGCGGTTTCGTCACCGAGCGGTGTCACCCACCTGACCTTCACACGTCGATGACCAATCCTGCGGCCGTCGGGGGAGGTTGCTCGCAACCGGCGTGCCATCGGGCAACATCGGAGGACGTCGTCATAGCGGGTCGATTTGCTCCCCGGTACGGGCTGGAAAGGCAAGGGGCCGCCTCCGGCCGCGGTCCTCAATTTCGGCCCGCCTCTCCTCGCTCGGCGAGCCGAGCCTCCGGCGGCGTCGTTCAATGCCGGCAGGGCCTCGCTTTGCTCGGTGCCTGCCGGGCCCCGCTTGAGGTGCGCCCCTGGTGGGCTTTCGTCCCCAAACTTGACTCATTCGCACGAACTTCGGCACCTCAAGCTAGGGCACCTCAAGCTGGGCTACGAAGAAGCGGCCGAGCTGTGAGCGCTTTGCGATCCTCCATATTCGAGTTCGCCGGCGGAAAGCCGGCGTTCTCGAGGCTTGCCGCCGCGCACCACCGCCGGTGTCTCGAGGACCCGGTGCTGAGCCATCCCTTCTCCCACCCCGGCAACCCGGACCATGTCGAGAGGCTGGCCGACTACTGGGCGGAATACTTCGGAGGGCCGGCACGCTACTCGGAGTTCTTCGGAGGCGAGTCGGCGATGCTCGGCATTCACGCCGGGCAGGGGGCCGACGAAGACCTGGGAAATCGCTTCGTCGCCTGCTTCGTGCAGGCGGCCGACGATGCGGGCCTTCCCGATGACCCGGAGTTCCGTGCCGGTCTCCGTGCGTACATGGAGTGGGCGGTCGGGGAGATCCTCAGCTACTCGCAGCCGGGGGCGCAGGTGGCCGCCGGACTGCCGCTGCCCCGCTGGGGCTGGCACGGTCTCGAGTAACTGCCAAGGTTCTCCCGGCCGTCGGGCCCCCCGTCGAGGCCGTCGCCGCGAGCACAGCCGTGAGTATCCTGCCCTCCGTGAAGCACAGCCTCCTCTCGCGGCGTTGGATCGCCGGACACATTCTGATCACCGCGGTCGTCGCCGCCTGCGTCTTGCTGGGCCTGTGGCAACTGCGGCGCTTGGGTGAGCGACGGGCCCTGAACGCCACCATCGTGGCCCACTCCAAACTCGCCCCCGCACCCTTCGATCAGCTCTCGTCCGCCACACCCTCGGCCCGCGAGGCCGATGCGCAGGCATTCCGGGTGGTGGACGCCGTTGGGACCTACGACCGTGCGCGTGAGGTGGCGACCTCGCCGAGGTCGCAACCAGCCGGCCCGGGCCCCCACGTCCTTACGCCGCTCGTGACGAGGAAGGGTCTTGCGCTGCTCGTCGACCGAGGATCCGTTCCCCTGGACGCGCCGCGCGACGCCGGCAAGGCTCCGGCGGGGGAGGTTCGGGTGAGGGGACTGCTCCTCACCGCTGAGCGGCCGTCCCGCTTCGGGGGAGGCTCCACCTGGCGCGCCGGGACGCCCCTGCGCCGCATCGATCCGGCCCTGGTGCGCCCCGCGCTTGCGTACCCTGTGTACCCGCTCTTCCTGCGACTCGAGACGCAGGACCCGTCCCAACCGGGGGGGCTCCCGGCGGTTCCTCCCCGACCGGCGCTCGACGAGGGTCCGCACTTCTCCTATGCGGTCCAGTGGTTCCTCTTCGCCAGCGTGGCCCTGGTGGGGTATGCAGTGATCCTGAGGAAGGAGTTGCGGCGAGCGGCTCAGGACGGATCCGACTGGGCTGAGGG
Organism: bacterium; assembly: GCA_050694895.1. GTDB lineage: Bacteria > Sysuimicrobiota > Sysuimicrobiia > Sysuimicrobiales > Humicultoraceae > JBQTJP01. The sequence goes on from JBOGSE010000889.1 coordinate 2,581, forward strand.
TAGTGCCCCCGGTGGGATTTGAACCCACACTGGGAGGAGTTTAAGTCCTCTCTCTCTGCCGGTTGGAGTACGGGGGCCCCTGGATTGTACGCATGGCCTCACCGCCCCCCCGTCCCGCTCGGCTTCCGCTGGGGACGGCGCCATCGCACGCCTCGGAACCGGGTGAAGTCGGTGTCGTGAGTGACGATCGTGGCGTTGTACTCGAGGGCAAGCGCAGCCAGATGGGCATCGCCGGCGAGGTCCAGTCCCCGTCTCGAGAAGCAGCGCCGACAAGAGCTCGAGGTGGCGAGGCGTTGGCTCGACGATGACGCGGCTCGGCTGCTCGGTCCAATCTCGGACGACGGCGAACGCTTCGTGCACGGGCAGCGGATTCGGGAACAGACCAACCTTTGTCGAGAGGCGGATGAACGCCAGGAGCGCAGTCCACGCGAAGCCAACCGCCTCCAGACCGCCCAGCGCAGCGTCCAGCCATTCCCGTACCTCCTCGTGTTTGGCGTCGGCTTCGTTGACTGCGTACAAGAGGACGTTGGCGTCGACGAGGTTCACTTGCCGGCGCGAGCCTTCCGGAGCAGCTCTTCGTCTTCCAGCTCTGCCGCAAGCTGTAGCGCCCGGTCGAGCTTCACGACGGGCACGCCGAGGTTCGCCGTCTTCGTCCGGAATCGGACCTTGCCGGGTACGCCGGCCAGCGCCTCGCGGATGGCGTCATTGAGGGTCTGCTTGAACGACGTACCCCGCTCCCGCATGCGCCTGCGGATGAGCACCTCCGTGTCGGAATCCAGCGTGACCGTCGTACGAATGGGAGCATCCTAGCGTCAGTCTTTGCGACAGCATGATGTCTCCCCTCTCGTTCGAAATCGACCCAAAGGCCAGCTCGGGCAGGCGGTCGGCAAAGATGGATGGGCAGCCGGGCCAGGATGTCGACGACGTGGGCCACCCGGGGCGCCTCACCCGGGGCAGCTGCGGGCGATCTTCGGGAGTCTCCAGCTGACGGCCACGTAGCTGCCGCACACCCACGAGGTCGACGTCGAGATCGTCTTGCGAGACGAGGGGACAGGGACCCCGGGCCCGGATGCTGCTCAGGCCTGGTCCGTGCCCCCGGTCGGAGCCGGGGCAGACCTCAGCGTTTCGGTGGGGCTCTCAGGCCGAATCAGCCTCCCAACTCAATCTGCTCTCTGGCTCTCGGACGAACTAATCAAGTAAGCTTCGAATGTGCGACTGACCCCCCCTACCCACTTCAAGCACGCTGCGGAGGTGCGCGGAGCCCACCAAGATCCCAGAAGAATTCCCTTCATTGAAAATCTCCTGGAAATCGACCTTCGAGGCTGTGAATTCATCAGACCGGCAGCGGTACTTTGGTGTCTTATCTATCCTCTGCTTGCCCGAGCTCGCGGCAGCACCTGCCGGGTGCTCGTTCCTGAAAGCATGGGCGTAACGCTCTATCTCAAGTCGCTGGGGTTCTTTCAAATCCTCCATGACGATCACATCGAAGCAGATGATCGAGACATTAGAGTTCGTCACGACTCCAGGGTTGTATTGCCGATCACAAAATTTTCAACACAGAACGAGGTCGATGAGATCGGCAATCAAGTTGCAAGTAGCTTGTCGGATTCGCGGATGGGCGCTGCAAACCTTTACTCAGCCGTAAGCGAGATATTCTCCGAGATAGCACTCAACGCGGCGGAACACGCAGAGTCTGGCATTGGCGCTCTGGGATTCATTCAGTTCTACGAGTTCCAGGAAGGTCATCGATTCATCTGCGCAGTAGCCGACGGAGGCATCGGGATCAAGCGATCACTCGAAAAGAATCCGGTCTACGCCAACAGTTTTTTCTACGACCATGACGCGATCGAGCGGGCTATTGAGGAGCGCGTTAGCGGCACCGGACTTAGCACAAGGGGCATTGGCCTTCACGGGGTCTCAGAGGATATGAAGTTGCCCGGTAGAAACCTCATCATCCACTCCGGTAAGGGCTCCCTAAAGATCGAGGGCGGGATCCAGCGTAGGGCCAGAAGGGTGAACCTCTTCCCGGGTACTCTCGTTTACGCATCGATACCCACCTAGATGAAGACCATGAGGATTCACGACTTTCTGAACAAACAAATCTTAGTCACACGCGACTCAGCGCAACAGCTTAGACCATTGGTTGAGCGTCAAATCGGTCCGGATGTTCAGGCACTTGGACTCGATTTTGTGGGAATCGAGGGACTCACCCCATCTTTCATGGACGAGCTTCTCGGGGTAATCCTTGAGACTCTAGAGGGGCACAGGAATTTGGATTTTCAAATAATCGTGACCAATCCTCCTGCTCGGCTTTCGAGTAAGTTCACGGCCATCGGTCGCGGCCGCGGACTCTCGATTGAAGAAACAGAAAAGGACTCCTGGTCCATCCGAAGGGTGGCTTAATCGTCTCCTGATGCCCAGCAATCGACACCCGTGAGATAGGGCTATCCCCGAGGTTAGCTCAGAGGCTCTAGCTTGGTTAGCGCCGATTCTCACGCAGCGAGATCGACCCCACCTTCAGGCATATTCGAAGCGGAGCTGACGCCCGCCCCACCAAGGAACGGCGACCTGGGGGACGGCGGCTGAGCGCAGCACCGGGGAGTAGGTGCGCCGGTGGAGGCGGACGGTGATGGTGTCGCCCTGGTTGAGGATGAGCCCGCCGGTGTGGAGGAAGCGCCGTTGGAGGGTGTCGGGGGTGGCGGTGGCGTAGCCGGCGCCGAGGCGTCGGCGGAGCGAGGCGCAGACCGCTCCGGCGAGCACGGAGAGCACAACATCGAGGTCGACGTTGAGCGGGACCGCCGAGGCGAGGGCGTCGAGGTGGAAGGCCCGGATGGCCTCGGCGAGTCGTTGCTCGATCGTCATGCGGCGGGCATAGCGCTCGATGAGCTGCTTGGCGGTGGAGCGCATGTCGTTGGTGATCACATGGTGGGGGTCTCGCGTCCCAGCCCGCGGATGACGAGCTGGCGGATCTCGCCGCCGTAGTCCTTGAGGGTGACGGTCTCGTCCACCACCCTGGGGCTTGCGGTAGTTGCCGTCGCGGTCGAGTGCCACCGTTTTCCACACCTTGGGGCCGAGCCGAGCTGACGCCAGCGCGCTGCGTCGAAGGTACCGACGATGCAGCGTTGGAGGGCAAGCACCAGCTTCGGGGTGGGAGGTGGGGTCCCTCCAGCACGGCCGAAGGAAGGGATCGACACGCTCATGTTCCAAGCGTACCTGCGGCGACGGTTGGGATTCCGGCATGGGCCGGTACTCACAAACGCGGACAACGGAGATCTGACCTTCCGGATCCTGATCGACCTCGTTGGTGGGCACCGCCAGCGCCATGGCTGTCGGGATGATCGATCCCGGGAGGGTCAAGCCCAGTCGACCTCCTCCTCAACGCCGGCCGCGGCGTCCCCCACAGTCTCCTCGCCGTCAGATCGCGAAGGCGGTGCAAACGACGTTCGACGTCGCGCATGGCCACCTCGAAGCGGCGCCGCACCCCGTCCAGGCGCTGCGCAACGTCCCACCGTGCGCTTCCAGCGTGCTTGTGGAGGTCGCGCACGAGCTGGCGCCGCGCGACCTCCGTCAGCCGGCGACGGAGCATGCGGTCGGGCAGCAACTGGCGGACCCCCCGGTGATCGCCTCGTTGACGCTCTCGATTTGGAGGAACAGGTAGAAGAACGGCTCCGCTCCTCCGACACCTCGGGCACGCGGAGTTCGCTCAGCCGCAGGTCGAAGATGCCCTCGGCCGTCGGCGGATCGCGTCGACCCGCTGCTGCGTCCGGCTGCGGAACTGGGCCGCCGCCTGCCGCCAAGCGTCCTCCGCCTGGCGGCCTCGGCCCTTCGGACCTGCTCGAACTCCTCCCGGGCCAACTCCTCGACGGCGTTGCGCAGTGCAGACTCCAGATCGCGGACGGAGGTGGAGGCGTCGATCTTGTCCAGACGCTCCAGCGCCGAGGCGGGGGGCTCGGAGGTCAGGCGTGTGAGCCTATGCCCCAGCTCGATCGTGATGCCCTCCACGGCATGGGCGAGCAGGACGCGGTACTCCTCGAACGCCCGCTGCTGTTTCCCGACGGCGGCGCGGAAGCGGTCGAGGAGCGCGTCGAGGTCGGAGGCGGTATGACGAAGCACCCCCTCCTCGAGCGAAACGGCGTCCTCGAGGAGCACGGCCAGACGTGCGATCTCCCGGCGGGCGGCAGCCGGTGAGTTATCGGGCCCTATCCTGAGCCCCGCTCTGGATGCGCAACCTCACGAGATAGTCCCACTCCAAGGGGCGGTGAACCGCTCCCATGCGTCGTCGAGGAGAGGGTTTGGACCGGCCTCCGTCCCACGAACAGCGTCCAGGAGAGATGGGGGAGTCGGTGGGCACGGGCTCAGGGCCGACAGAAGACGCGACCCAGGATCGGGTACTGCCCTTGACGCCGCAACGAAACCCTCGAATTCATGGGCAGACGCAACGGCGCACGGAACACGGGCAGTCGGGAGCAGCTCTCGGTCGAACGGTGTGTTGAGCAGGTGGAACGGCTCCAACGTGATCACTAGACCACAAACGGGCCGATCGCAAGGGATGGCGACCAGGGCGGGGTGACCCTCGTTGAGCATTCTGGCTGTTCGATCGATCTGGCCCAATGCTTTGCCGATTTTCTTGCCAACATCCTCGTCGCCTACCGGTTCACCCAGCCGCGTCGCCGCGGTGGGGCGTGCTGACTTCACTTCTACCAGTACGACGACCTGGGGGAGTACGAAGAAGTAATCCACCGTCCGCTGCTCCGGCTTCCCGAAGCGGATCTCTGGACGGATCTCGGCATGAGGAATCAGTCCGAGCTGGGTCCCTACGTAATTCTCGAACATGCAACCGAGAGCATCGGGAAACCTCGAGCCGAAGGATTCCAAGCCGATGAAGTACAGACCGGTGGGAGTGAAGCGATCGAGAACCAACCGAGGCCACGGCACGACGTATCGGTCGTCAATGGCGACGACCGGATGGGCGACGAGTGGATTGAAGGGCCACTTCTCCCGCCCACGCACCTCCTCGGCGATGGCTTCCGCACGGAGGTTCTTGAGAGGTCCTGCGTACCAGCGGTCGATGACCCCTAGCGCCTCGCCGGCAGTCAACGGGCGAAAGATCGGGGCAACGTGCTCGGCCTGGAGGAGTTCGCGGGTGATTCGCCCCTGGTTCTTGACGGCGGCAATGTGCATGGCGAAGCCGATCTGCATGAACTGCTCAAGCGGCACCCCGAGCGCTTGAGCCCACTCAGCCGGGGTCGGCGCGTAGTCACACCCGGCCGCATGTGCAACAAGAAGAGCCAGCGTGCGCCCGACGTTCTCCATGGCGGAGTACTGGTGTCCGAACTGCTCGTAGGCCATCCGGTTGAGGAGCCACCGCAGCCGGTCGCTGCCCGGTTCCTGGTCGAGAGCCGGATCCTCGACGTTCGCGTAGTAGAAGCACATCTCAATAAGGTCTTGCTCCGCGACAGGTGTGTCCCTGTGCTCGTTCCCACGCGAGGGCTGCTCGGGCGATGCCAGCTAAGCCGAAGGGAGTCACGAAGTTGGGCAGCGAGGGCTTAGCCACTTCTCCGAACTCGGCCTGCTGTAGGAGTGCGTTCAAGGAAGCGACTGCCTCGAGGACATCGGTTCGCCGATGCCGTCGCACTCTCTGCCGGAACTCTTCGTATCTGACGGGCTTGGCTCGCTTCACGGTGACATAGCTCTCCGCTTAGACCGAACGACTCATCAGGATCGGGGCGAACGACTGCACCGGCGCACCTACCCTCGCGGTGAGTGAACTACATGTAGAAGGGGTACCGGTTGCCGATCGGGCCGTTGGGCTCGATGTGGCGCAGAATGCTGCCGATCTTCCGCGCCGCGAGCGTGGTGATCGGTTCATGTCCGTCGAGCCGGCTGTGATTCCAGTTGAGCTTCGTCAGCGCCAATAGTTCAAGGCCATTACGCCGCACGCCGTCCGACAACTCGAGCATGATGCCGAGTGGCGTCGGTACGTATGGGCCGGGATAGGTCTCGTAGAACGGGATGCTCCCGGTTGTGTAGAGGATCTGCGAGTGGTCATCGAGGACGATGTGCGTGCCGCGGAACGGCGGTGACGTGCGCGGCGTGAAGAAGCGTGTCGACGCGTCGCTGATCGCCACGAGCTCGAGCATGTCAATGTCGGCGGCGTCGGCGGCGGCACGGAAGCCCTCTATCTCGGTCTCGGTGAAGCGCGACGTCTTGTGGACGGCGACCCGCGCTGGCAGGTGGCGGTGCTCGCTTCGGTACTGTCCAAGTGCATCGCGCAGCAGCGCCTCGGCGGCGCCACGCGGCAGGTACGGCGTTCGGTCGAGCTTCGACAGCTTGGCCGGCCCGCCGCGAACAATGACGCCTTCGCCGCGTTCGTTGAACACGTGGGCGAGGCTCGTCGCCAGCACCTCGTCTTGGTCCCAGTAGAAGGAGATGCCGATGGAGCAGGTCTGGAGGTCGCTCGGCTCACGCACGAGCGCCCATGGGTAGCCGCCGGCCTTGTAGTAGAGGGCGGTATGCAGGTTCCACGCGCGCGTCGCCTCATCCTGTGGCCGTGCCGGGCGATCCGTAACCTCGTTTTGCTTGCGCAGCTTCGACTTGTCGTAGGTCGCGGGCCGCACGTACTGCAGGGGTACCGGATGGATCATCGCCCGTGCCTTCAGCACGTCGTGCAGCTGCGGCTGACCACCACCACCGTCGCTGCTGGCGACGACTTCCAGCATCTCGATCGACGGCGCGGCAATCACGACCTGCGGCAGGGCGCGCTCGGCGAGGACGCCGATCTCGTTGACGAACACGTCAGCGACAGCCCGCACGCGCTCGGCTCGTCCCTTGACGTTGCGTAGGTCGCGCAGAACGCGCCCGGCGATCGGGCGTTGATGGCGCTGGTCGAATCGCAGCTCGCAGTCGAACCCCACGCCGTGGACGAAGCCTGGGAACAGCGGGTACAAGTTCGGCTGCTTCGCGTCGACCCATCCGGGAATGACCCTGCGGCAGCGGGTCAGCCACTTGACGACGCCGTCAATCGTTTCCTCGCTGCCGACGACTCCAATGCCGATCGTCCGGGGAGCTGCGGCCGCGTCGCCGTCGGCCGGACCGAGCTCGAGGAGGCCGAAGCGCGGGTCGACGTGACGGCCGTTGCCGAACTGGAGCTCGGGCTCTTCGAGGAGCTCGGCGTGCATCAGGCGATCTTCCCGTTGTCGATCGCGTCGTCGGGCGCGTGGCTGTCGCCGACGTCATCGGTGCTCGCTTCTGGCGAGGCCATCTCGTCCTCCGGCGAATTGTCGAGTTCGACGTCGGCCAGGGGCCCGAACTCGAGCAGCCGACGGGTCGGGTCGGGCGCCATTCCGCCGAGGTCGACCTCGCCGCGGAGGATCCATGACCATGTCTCGACGTGGCGGCGGACGTCAGGGTGGCGCTCGATGCGCTTGATCCCGGACAGCTGCTTGGCCGCGAACTTCGACTCCCAGTAGCCGTCGAGTGAGAAGAAGTACGTCGGAACAATCTCGAGATACCACACGTCGCCGTAGCGCCGAAATCGCCGGTCAAGAGCGAGGTGGCGGACGAACTTCACCGAGTCGTCGTCGCGGCGGTAGGCCCTGACGATCGTCCGCGTCTGGCCGCTGCGGCCGGGGACCTCGACGGACGAAAGATCCTCCGGCGCCGTGATGTATAGCATGGCGTGGTCCTTGCCATGGCGCGCCACCGGCCACGTCTGCTCCTCGAGCGCGCCATTCAGCAGCTGGACGAACTGCTTCTGCACGGCGGGGTCGTCGCTCTCCGCCCACTCCGCTGTCGCGATCGCGTCCGCCGGCCCGGCGCAGAGACAGTCGATCGCCGTCGTTGCCGGGTCATGGAAGCTGAAGATCGTGTCACTCCACAAGCCCCACGCACGCAGGGAGCGCGCGTCGGCGGAGGTTGTCCCGGGATCCGTAGAAATGCAGGTGGCGGCCCTCCCCCCGTGTTAAACCGCGGGGCTGTCAAGAAGGAGGTGCCGCCATGGCCAAGGCTACGCGTATTCCGCTCGGGAGGGAACCGGGGCAGTGCAGGATCGAGATACCGGAGCGGGTGAGCGTCGAGCTCGCCTCGCTCGCAGGCAAGGTGAAGGAGGGCCTGCTCGCCTTCGCCGTCGGGGTGGGGCTCGAGGTGTTCCGCACCCTGCTCGAAGAAGACG
>JBOGSE010000890.1:0-3498 GCA_050694895.1 bacterium
GGTTCGAGCCGCTCAGTCGGGGGCTTATCAGTTTGAACTCCGCGGTCCCGGTGAGTGGAACGCGCGCAGGCCTCTGAGATGGAATGTCACTCGACAGCGAAGCGGTGCCCTTTGGGATGCGGCCTCATTTAGAGCCCCGGCTGTCAGTGGTTCTTACACGTTCTCAACCGTGATCGATGAGAACGAAGTTCGCACCACATTCTCTATTCCGACGTTAGCGCGCCTTGCAAGGCCGTCGGTGAAGGTCTCTGTCGTCGCGTGGGACACGGTCACCGTGGTGTGGACTCCAGTTCCTGACGCCGTTTCGTATGACGTTCGCCTCTGGTACCTGCGGACACGGACGCTTCAGGTGGCGCAACAATACACTCGCTTTGACCGAACAGACCTTCGTACGCCCTACGCTACACCGCGGCATGTACCGCGCTGTCGTCTGGGCTTACACGGCGGACTTCACCCAGTCTCTCCCCCGTCCTCCCTCGTGAGTTCAACATGAGTGAAGGCGTCGAGGATTTTGAAATACAGTGAATCAGTTATAGTTTCAACCGTGGATCGAGCGCGTCGCGCAGCCCGTCGCCGAGGAAATTGTAGGCCAGAACGGTCGCCAGGATGAGCGCGCCGGGATAGAGCGCCAGATTCGGCGCAGACCAGATGTAGATTTGGGCGTTCTGCAGCATGTTGCCCCACGACGGCAGCGGCGGGCGGATGCCGAGCCCCAGATACGAGATCGCCGACTCGGTCAGGATCGCGAACGCCACGTTGAGCGTCGCCGCCACGATGATCGAGGGCATGACTTGCGGCAGGATGTGCCGCATCATGATGCGCAGGTCGCTGCCCCCGAGCGCGCGTGCCGCGTCCACGAACTCTGTCACCCTCCAGCGCAGATACTCACCGCGCACGACGCGCGCGACCGGCATCCACGCGGTCAGGCCGATGACAATCGTCGCGGTGGTCGGGCCTCCACCGAACACGGCCAGGGCGGCCAGGATTACGAACAGAGTGGGGAGTGCCATCATCGCGTCGGTGAATCGCATCAGCACCACATCCACCCAGCGGCCAAAGTACCCGCTGAGCGATCCCATGGCAACGCCGGCCAACACCGATATCACCATGGCGACGAATGCCACGGCGAGGGAGACCCGAGAACCCAGGACCAGCCGCGCCAGCACGTCGCGACCGATCTCGTCCGTGCCGAGCGGGTGCATGAGACTGCCACCCCGGAGCGACCCGATGGGATCGGTCGTGAACGGATCGATCGAGAAGACCCACGGCCCGATCACGGGGCCGATGATGGCGACCAGATGGATGAAGACGAGGAAGCCGAGTGCGACCAGTGCAGGTGGGTTGCGGCGCAGCCGACGGGCGGCGATTCCCCAGAGGGTCCGGCTGTGCGGCGCCGGCGCGGCTCGTGCCGCCGCGGAAGGCGCAAGGTCTATACCCGCCTCGTGCCGCGCGTCAGCCATAGGTGATCCGCGGGTCCAGCCAGCCGTAAGCCAGGTCAACGATGAGGTTCGAGACCACGACGACGATGGCCACGACCACGGTGATGGCCATGATCATGGGGTAGTCGCGCCCGATGGTGGACGTCACGGCGAGCTGTCCCATCCCGGGCCAGCCGAAGATCGTTTCGGTGATGACCGCCCCGCCGACCAGGCGGGGGATCAACACGCCCAGGACCGTGACCACGGGGATCAGAGCGTTCCGAATCGCGTGGTGGGAGAGCACCCTGATGCCTTTGAGGCCCTTCGCCCGCGCCGTCCGGACGTAATCCTGCCCGATCTCCTCGATGAGCGCCGAGCGCATGAAGCGGACCAGGTTGGGCAGGGTGGCCGTCGCGAGCACGAGCGCGGGCAGGACCAGGTGCGCCAGCCGGTCGGTCAGCGAGAACCCCGCCCCGGCCGTCGCCAGACCCGAGGCGGGCAGCAGGTTCAGCCGCACGGAAAAGAACAGGATGAGAATGATTGCAAACCAGAAGGCCGGGATCGAGACACCAATGAAGCTGAAGAACGTCACCGCGTGATCGGACAGAGAGTACCTGCGGGTGGCAGATATGACACCTGCAGGGAGCCCTATAAGGATTGAAAGGACCAGCGCCGTGCCCCCGAGGAGAAGCGTGAACGGCAACCGCTCCGCAATCACCTCGTTAACACGGCGCCTGTCGCCAAACGATCGACCGAAATCGGCTCGCAGAGCCGACGCGGTCCACTTGACGAACCGCACGGCCAGCGGTTGATCAAGCCCTAATTGCAGCCGGAGCGCCTCCCGCTGGTCCGGCGTCGACTCCATCGTCATCATGATGGCCGGCCCACCCGGGGCCAGGTTGACCATCACGAACGTCAGCGTGGAGACGACGAAGAGCACCACCAGCGCCTGCAGAGCGCGCTGGAGGAGATAGCGTCCCATCGATAGGTCCTATTCCAACTTAGTTCTACTCCAACTTCCACTCGTGCAGCCACTGGAAGGCGGCGCGCAGGTGAATAGCCGGTACCCCCGTCAGCCGCTTGTTCCAGGCGCGGATCTCGTTCGGCCACCACAGGTAGAGATAGGGCAGGTCATCGGCGACGAACTCCTGGAACCGTTTGTAGATCCGCTCACGCTCCGCGACACTGGTCGCCTTCCGCCCGGCCTCCATCATCTCGTCCGCTTGCTTATTGCTGTACATGGGGAGGTTGAACCCGCGGTCGGCGGCGCTGCTGTGCGCGTAGTTGAAGAAGTCGGGATCCTCGGGCATGATCCACCAGCCTAGCAGCGCGTCGTAGCGCCGGGCCAGCATCCCCTGGATGAACACGTTGAACTCGCGCCCTTCCAGCACGGCCTCGATGCCGATCGGCCGCAGATACTGCTGCACCAGCGCGGCGAGCGGCTCGAAGTACTGGACGGTCGGGTACAGGAGGGTGAACCGGAACCGCTGCCCATCCTTGACGAGGATGCCGTCAGGCCCGGGCCGCCAGCCGGCCTCGGCCAGGAGCGCGCGCGCCCTGGCGCGGTCGAAGTCGTACGTCCTGACGTTGGGATTGAAGAAGTTTCTGAGCACCGGCGTGATCGGACCGCTGGCCGGGGTGGCAAAGCCCTCCAGGAAGCCCTTGATCATGGCCGGGCGGTCCCAGGAATGCATGATGGCCTGGCGGACCCGGCGGTCCTGGAACAAGGGGCTGCGGTGGCTGGGCGCCATGTAGTAGAAGTTGTTCTGCGGAAGGGTGTTGACTTCGATGGTCGGCCGGTCCCGCACGGCCCGCACGAGGGCGGGGTTATCAATGAAGACAATCGTCAGGTCGCCGGCCAGCAGCTGCGCCATCTGGGCGTTGACGTCCGGAAGCACCTTGAAGGTCACCGTCTCGATCGACGGCGTGCCCCCGAAGTAGTTGGGATTGCGCTCCAGGGTGACGTAGGAGCCGGACACGTACTCCTTCATCTTGTAAGCGCCCGTGCCGATCGGATTGCGCTTGTTGAAGACGTCATGGGTCCAGTAGTTTTCCGGGGCCACGCCCGCAAACGCATGCC
>JBOGSE010000891.1:0-1731 GCA_050694895.1 bacterium
TGGCCCTGCACAATCATCAGCCGGTCGGCAACTTTCCGTCCGTCTTCGAGCAAGCCTACCGGCAGGCATACGAGCCGATGGTGGCGGCACTCGAGCGCCATCCGGCCATCCGCCTGGCGCTGCACTACTCAGGTCCGCTGCTGGACTGGCTGAAGGGCGCGCACCCCGAGCTCCTTGTGCGGATCCGCGCGCTCGTCGAACGCGGGCAGGTCGAGATCCTGACCGGCGGGTACTATGAGCCCATCCTCCCGATCGTTTCAGACCGCGACAAGTACGGGCAAATCGCCAAGCTCACGGCCGCCGTGAAAGAGATCTTCGGTTACCAGGCCACCGGCCTTTGGCTGGCCGAGCGCGTGTGGGAGCCGCATTTGCCCAAGGCACTGGCCGGGGCAGGCGTCGCGTACACGATCGTCGACGATGCGCATTTCTTCCATGTTGGGGTCACCGAGGCCGATCTGGTCGGGCATTTCGTCACCGAGGAAGATGGAGCGAGCCTGAGCATCTTTCCGAGCGCCAAATCCCTGCGCTACCGCATCCCCTGGTGGCAGGTGCCCGACCTCATGGAGTGGCTGCAAGCGCAGGCGGCCGATGACGACCGCATTCTCGTCATGGGCGATGATGGCGAGAAGTTCGGCCTCTGGCCGGGCACGCGCGTCCTGTGCTGGGACCGCGGTTGGGTCGAGCAGTTCTTCACCGCAATAGAGGAAGCGCGTGACTGGCTTACCGTGACGCCGCCGGGCGAGTGGATCGCGACGCATCGCGCGCGCGGCCGCATCTACCTGCCCACAGCGGCCTACGATGAGATGACGGAGTGGGCGCTTCCCGCGCCCGCCGCGGCACGCCTTCCGGTGATCAAGCACGAACTGGAGGAGCAGGGGAGGACCGACCTGCTGCCGTTCCTGCAGGGCGGTTTCTGGCGACATTTTCTGGTGAAGTACCCCGAGATCAACACACTGCACAAGGCGATGCTGCGCGTCAGCCGCAAAGTATGGCGCATGCGGTCGGGGCCGCGCAGGGACACCGCCCTCGACCACGTCTGGCAGGCGCAGTGCAACTGCCCGTACTGGCACGGCGTCTTTGGCGGAATCTACCTCGGTCACATCCGAGCGGCGAACTACGCCCACCTAATCGAAGCCGAGCGCATTGCCGACGCGGGCCGCCATGCGCGGCGGTGGGTCGAGGCCGAGGTGCGCGATCTCGATGCCGATGGCGTGCGGGAGATTCTTGTCAGTTCCGATGCGCAGGTCCTCCTGATCGATCCCGACGAGGGTGGCACCGTCGTCACCTGGGATGCACGCGAGACCGGGATCAACCTCGTCAACGTCATGACCCGCCGGGCCGAGGGCTATCATGAGACGCTGCGAGCGGCCGTCGCGCGTGGCGATGTGGTCCTGGCGCAACCAGACAATGTCGAGACGATCCACACGACCCGGGTGCGGGTGAAGGAATGGGGGCTGGAAAAATATCTGGCGACGGACTGGTATCGTCGCTCGAGCTTTGTAGAGCACTTCCAGGCGCCCGGCGCGGGTCCGGCGGCCGTGACGCGCGGGGAGCTGAAAGAGCTCGGGGACTTTGTCGCGCAGCCCTTCCAGCCCGTGATCGAACGCGGCCCCTCCGAGGTCGTCGTGCGGCTATCGCGCGATGGGCGCGTGGGGGTTGACGGCGGACACGTGCCGGTCCGCGTGGAGAAGGCGCTGACCACGACGGCCGGTGCCGCGGCGCTGACCGTCG
>JBOGSE010000892.1:0-4893 GCA_050694895.1 bacterium
TACGCGACGCGCTGGAGGCGCTGTTCACCGGCCGGCGAAGCGCGAAGGACATCATCAAGTGGAAGGACATCTGCGAGATGCTCGAGGTCGGCACCGACCGGTGTGAGGACATCGCCAACGTGCTGGAGACCCTGGTTGTGCAGGCCGGCGCCGAGGACCGGCTGAGCGCGGGCAACCTGGTGCTCGACCTCGGCCGCCACGAAGCCACCGTCGCCGGCGAGGCCGTCTCGCTCACCGTCAAAGAGTTCAGCCTGCTGCACCTCCTGCTGCGACACCAGGGCAAGGTTGTCCGGCGGCAGCGGCTCCTCCACGAAGTCTGGGGGGAGGATTACTTCGGCGACGCCCGTACGCTCGATACCCACATCGCCTGGTTGCGCAAGAAAGTCGAGGCCCGCGGCGGAGTGCGCATCGCGGCCGTCCGAGGCATCGGGTACCGGCTCGACCTCAACGGGCAGCGCTAGGGGATAGCGCGCGTGGCTCGAAGAGTCCTGCGAGGGTTAGAGTGCGCCCGTGACGCGCGATCGGTATCATCGTGAGCTCGAAGCTCTGCGGACCGATGTTGTCCGAATGGCGGGCATGGCGGGCGATGCCATTCACGCGTCCGTGGACGCCCTCAAGGCGCTCGATGCCGCGACCGCCGAGCGCATTATCGCCGACGACGACCGGATCGACGCCCTCCACCTCGACCTCGAGAACCGCTGCATGCAGCTGCTCGCGCTGCAGCAGCCCATGGCATCAGATCTGCGGACCATCGCGGCGGTCTTCGCGATCACGATCGACCTGGAGCGGCTGGCGGACCACGCCGAAGGCATCTCACGGTGCACCAGGCGCCTGGCCGGGCAGCCGCTGCTCAAACCCCTCATTGATATTCCGCGGATGGAGGCCCTCGTCCAGGACATGCTGCGGGACGCGATGGACGCCTTCCTGCGCCATGATCCCTCGCTTGCCGAAGCCATGGCGAAGAAGGACGACGAGGTCGATGGGTTGCGCAGCCAGGTCTTCCGCGAACTGCTCACCTTCATGATCGGCGACCCGCAGACCACGCCGCGGGCGCTCGAGTTGCTGCTAGTAGCGCAGCACCTCGAGCGCGCAGCAGACCATGTCACCAACATCGGCGAACGGGTGATCTACATGGTCACGGGCGACCTGCGCGAGTTGAACGTGTAGGCGGCTGGAGGGCTCGATGCCGCGCGTCCTGTTCGTTTGAGCTGGCAACACCGCCCGCTCGCAGATCGCCGAGGGACTGTTCAACACCCTGGCGCCTGCGGGCTGGCGGGCCGGGTCCGCGGGCACGGACCCCGGTGAGGCCGTGCGCGACGAGGCGGTCGCCGTGATGCGCGAGGCCGGCATCGACATCAGCGCGCACCGTCCGAAGTCGATTGAGGCCGCAATGGGACCGGACGTGCGCCTGGTGATTGGTCTGTGCGCGGAGGAAGCCTGCCCGGTCATCCCCGGCGTACGAAGCCTGCACTGGCCGCTCCCCAATCCGCCGGCCGGCTCGATGACGGCGTTTCGCGGCGTGCGCGACGAGCTGTCGCGGCGTATCCATCTGCTCATCCCGGATCTGGACTGACCTCGCAGCTTCGCGGTGTGGTCGCTGGAGCGCAAGAGGAATGACGGCCGGCGCGCGGTATCGTATACTCGAGACGATCCGGCAACCGGCCGGCGAGCGGAGGTACTCAGATGAGAATAGTGGCGATCGCCGCGCTGCTGGCATTCGCGCTGCTGACCGCACCGGCCCTGGCCGATCCGGGCGGGGAGCCTTCCGACCAGATCAGCCCACAGGCGCGCTTCTACTACGATCTGGGGATGAACCACTTCCGCGGCAAGCGGTGGACGCAGGCCATCCAGGCCTATCTCGATGCGGTCCGCATCGAGCCGCGTTTCCCCGAGGCCTGGAACAATTTGGGGTATTGCTATCGCAAGGTCAAGGATAATCAGCGGGCGCTCGACGCATACCGTCGGGCGATCGAACTCAGGCCGGACTTCGCGGCCGCCCACGAGTACATCGGCCGGCTCTACATCGCGATGGGCAATCGGGATATGGCGATGCGGCACTACGAGATCCTGCGGCGGTTGGACGGGAAGTTGGCCGCGGAGCTCCTCCAGGCGATCCAGGCGAACGACTCGGACTACGGCGAGTAACTAGCGCCGCCTTCGCGGGCTGACGAGACGGCCTTCCCGCCGTTCGCTAGCGGATCTGCTGCCAGGAGACCAGTGCGATTCCCCGGCCGAAAGCGCCCAGTGCCAGAGGGTCGAAGCGGACCACCATCGTCGCGTTTTGGTTGCTGAAACTGGCGTTGGTCGTGCCCCGGTTGTCATGGTACATGGCGCCGATCAGGTCGACCGTGGCCTGGGGGCCCACTGCCATGCCGTCGGCGGTATAGATCAGGCCGTCCGCGGTCAGCCGCTGGCGGTTGCCGCCGCACAGGATCAGCCGCCCGGAGCCGTTCGCCCGCTGGCCCCCGCACGCGTTAACCATTCGCAGAGCCGGAGCGTCACTCCCGAAGATCAGGATGCCGGGAGTCTGACGGCCTGTCACCTCTGAGAGGTCGTGCCGGTTGGTCAGGCGAACCTGGTTGAGGACCAAAAGATCGCCCCGCACGCCCAGGGTGACGTTTCCACCGTCGCCTCCCAGGTTCACGCTGGTGGCCAGCTGGTAGCTTCCGTCGAGATAGACCGGTCCTCTCAGACACCGGGAGGGACAGTGCGCCGCCAGGAACGTGACGATCTGGTTGAATTCGGTTGGAGTGTACACCGAGTTGGATTTCTGCGGCATCCCGGCCAGCTCGTTGATCTCCATATTGTCCGAGTTGGCCGCCGCGCGGGCTTGAAAGTCCGCGGGGTCAAACGACAGCCGCGGGAGGACCTGCTGGACCATGCGATGCATGTAGACGTGACGCATGTGCTCGTCGACCCGCAGGCTCGTCATGCTTGAAACGTCCGTGTCATCGCTCCGCACGGTCACGCACGCGAACAGGGTGGCGCACCGATTGGCAAGGGGGCCGGTCGTCGGCTGGGCTTTCACGATGTCACCGAAGACCGAGGTAATCCACGGCATCGGCTCGCTCGACGGGTTCGACTCGTATGACGGCCGGCCGGGGAATCCAAACAGTTGATAGTCGTAGAAGGTGCCGTCACGCAGCGCGACGACATCGACGGTCGTTTCGCTCACGGCGTTCAGGCGCAGGCCGCTGTCGTTAAAGTTGATCTCTGTAAACGAGCCGAGGGCCCCGCCCCGCGGCGATCCGGGGGTGCCCGCCAGGTAGGGCGCGATGTACGTTCGTGATGTCGCCCCCTGTCCCTCAACCACGGACACGCCGAAGACCGCCGTCAGGAACGGCGTCCCCGCGATGCCGCACGCTCGCACACGCGTGGTGATCATCCGCCCCAGATACGCGACTTCGCCATGCGACTCGAGCGTCTTCAGGCCGGGTCCGCACGGTGCGCCGGCCCCGGGGCCGGAATCGATCCAGTACGTGAACCGCCCATTCGCCCCATACGCCTGACCGGTGCCCTCAGCGGCGTTGCGAAAGGCCACCGGGCTGGGTGCGGCAATCACGGCCCCCTGGGCCTCGGCCAGACCGGCCTGGGCGATGGCGAAGCTACTCGCTTTGGCGTGCTGAATCGACGCGTGGGTGATATCGGTGTGCATCAACCCCACCAGCGAGGTGGCGATGGCGGTCAGGATCACCGCCAGTGCCAGCACGATGATCATTGCCGAGCCGTGCTCGCGCGTCGCGTCCATTGGTGGCATCATACCGGTCTACAGGGTTCCCTCACCGATTCTGTGGCAGGAAGACCGTCTGATTCTGGAACTCTGTCTGATACCTGCGTGACTGCGGCACACTCGCCGCCCGCTCTCGCAGGACAACGGCGAGAGATGTCGGGCTCGGGCTTCCGGCAGGCTCCAGCGTAAAGGCGGCTTCCACGATGCTCGTCCCAATGACCGTGTATGGCGTCAGCGTAGGCGGCCACGTACCGGCGGCAAACGTTGTGGTTGTATCGCACCTGCGTCGCAACTCATTTGAGGCCGTGTCTCGCCAGAGGTAAATGGTCGCCTGCCAGCTGGGGAACCCAGTCGTAAGCTGAAACCCATCCGAGCAGTTCGTCCGTGGCGTGACGAGCGCGACGCAGCCCTGATAGAGGCCTGTGCATCCGTTCCCCGCGCCGTACACCGTGATGCGGTTTGCCGCGGTTTCGTGCACATCGCGTGCTAGGCGGTCAAGGGCGAGCCGGACGTCCTGCTGTCTGACGAGCCGCTCGCTGGAATTGCGAGACAGGGCAAACGTCGGAATGAACACCTGGTAGAGGGCAAAGACCACCAGGGCCATGAGGACGACGCCCGCGACGACGTCGACCAGGGTGTGCCCCCGCTCCCAGTGCGCGCCGGTCACGGCCGCCGGACCCGCGTCTGCAATGCCCTGGCGTAGGTGCGCACGTTTCCCGTGCACGATGCACCGTCGGCGCTGCCGGCGCAGGCCGATCCGTACGAGACCTGATACGAGACGGTCACGGCAATGTTCGTGACATTGTTCCCCAGGTCGGTGAGCGTGGTCGCGACCGTGTACGGCCGTCCGTTGGCCGGCACCCTGATCTGCATGTCCGCTGGGGCGGAGGGCAGATTGCCCGTCTGCGCGACGATACCGGACATCTCCTCGAGGCGCTGACGCGCCAGGTTTGACGCGATCGATGATGCCTCTGCCGTGGCGCCGGTCGAGATCGACCCCATCAGCAGTCCGATGATGGCGACAAGGATAAACGCAAACAGGGAGAGCGCAACCAGAATCTCAAGGGTCCCGAGCCCTGACTCCCGTTCGTGTCTGTGCACGGCCCACCCGTTGTTGTCTCCGACAACAAGAGAAGAGGGCCGCATTGCCTTAGCCCTCTTCG
>JBOGSE010000893.1:0-4242 GCA_050694895.1 bacterium
GCTGCTGCTCGTGTTCTACCGGCTCTCGGGCCCGCTCGTCGACGCCATCGAGCGGTCCAGCGCCCTCGTCTCCCGCGCGCTGGGACTCTACGGCGCTCACCGCGGCGGGCACTCGGCCGACGAGCTCAAACTCGTCGTCAGCGCCAGCCGCGGCGCCGGACACCTCCCCCCGCCGCTCGAAGACATCCTCCACCGCGCCCTCGACGTCGGCGGGCTCACCGTCCGCGAGATCATGGTCCCGCGCAACGAGATCGTCTCCATTCCCGTCGAAGCCACCCTCGACCAGGCTCTCCGGACCATGATCACCGAGCAACATTCCCGGCTTCCCGTGTACGACGGAAAGCCGGAACATATCGTCGGCGTTTTGTTTTATAAGGATCTGCTGCCGGTCTGGGTCGACCGCCGCGCCGCCATCGCCGCCGGCCGCCGCCCCCCCGAGTTCCGCGTGCGAGAGCTCATGCGCGCCCACAAGGTTGTCCCCGAAACCAAGCCGCTCGTGCAAATCCTGGAAGAGTTCCGCCAGGGACCGCACATGGCGCTGGTGGTCGATGAGTTCGGCACCATCGCCGGACTGGTGACGGTCGAGGACGTCCTCGAGCAGATCGTGGGCGAGATCGCCGACGAGTACGACGTCCACCCCCGCCCGCTCGACCGCCGCTCACCGGTCGTCGAGCTCGACGGCGCCACCAACATCCGCGACCTGGAAACCCAGCACGGCATCGAGATCCCCTCCGGCGCCGGATTCGAGACTCTGGCCGGCTTCCTGCTCCAGCAACTGGGCTACATCCCCAAGTCCGGCGACGCCGTCGAGCACGGCGCCCGCCGCTTCACCGTCCTGGAAATGCAGCGCAACCGCATCGCCCGCGTCCTGGTCGAGCGCCTGTAGGCACGACCCGGGGGCCGCGGACGCCGACCTGAAACTGATGGCCGATAAAGGGACGTATTTACTGAGGTTCGTATAATATAGTGACGAATTGCGATTTCCTGCGTCTAACCAAAGTGATGGCAACGAAAACGACGGGACGTGATTTTGCTGCACTGGAAAAACGCCGGATGGAAGCGGCCCGGCTGTTGCGGGAAGGACTGAGTCAGGCCGATGTCGCCCGGCGCGTGAAGGTGAGCCGGGAGAGCGTACGGCGTTGGCAGAACCAGTTGACGATCCATGGTTCGGCCGAGGGGCTGAAGAAGGCCGGGCGAGCAGGTCGTAAGGCGCTGTTGGAGGTGGCCGAGTTGCGCAGGCTGGCCACGATCCTGCAGGCCGGAGCGGAGAAGGCCGGCTTTCCCAACGGTCTGTGGACGCTGGAACGGATCGCGGCGGTAATCCGGGACCAATTCCAAGTTGACTATCACCCCGGACACGTCTGGTGGGTCTTGCGCCGCAAGCTGGGGTGGAGCTGCCAGCGGCCGGTGGGCCGGGCGCGGGAGCGGAACGAGTATGCGATCCGCGACTGGAAAGAAAACGTCTGGCCAGCCCTTAAAAAAAAGCCCAAACCGAAGGTCGCACGATCGTCTTCGTAGACGAGAGTGGTCTCAGCCAGCGTCCGCACCGGGTGCGAACGTGGTCTCCACGCGGTGTCACCCCTCTGCTGGAGCACGCCTACAATTGGGACAACCTGTCGATCGCCGCGGGCATCACCCTGTGGCAGTTCTACTTTCGCCTCTACGAAGGAACGATGGCCAAGGAGGAGGTCGTGGACTTTCTCCAGCACCTCAACAAACAGATCCAGCGCCCCATGCTGTTGATCTGGGATCGCCTGCCAGGGCACAAGAGCCGCCTGGTGAAGCAATACCTGTCCACCCTGGAGGACAAGATCGACATGCACTTCCTGCCCGCCTACGCGCCGGAGCTGAACCCGGCCGAGTACATCTGGGCCTACCTCAAACAGCATGAGCTAGCCAACTTCTGCCCGCAGAATCTCTGGCACCTTTCAGACAGCGCGCGTTCTGCGCTCCGTTCGATGCAGCGGCGGCGCAAGATCGTCACTGCTTGTTGGAAGCAGGCTTCTTTATTCTGATTCTGTCACTGTATTATACGAAACTCAGTAGTGGGAGATCATGTAAATGGATGAGGCAAGAACCGATTCAGTCAAAAACGCGAACGGTCCTGAGGATCTGACGACTGACTACGCCAACAACACTGCGTTTGAGCCTACTGTCTGGGACCTCAAACTGATCTTCGGTGAATTCTCGGATCGGGCCAAGACCATCGACTGGCATACGTCTATCACTATTCGTAATTGATTAGCGGGCCCGTACTCGACATCTGCCGTAGGGGCCCGGAGAATAAGGGAAGTCACTGTCTTTTGAAAAGGCCTGGCGTCGGAGCGTGTTTTGGTGCATTCTACGGTGTGGCGGACCTTGATTCCCTCAGTCGCGAAGAACTGATCCGGCTTATTTTGGAGCAACACCACCGGATACAGGAGCAACAGCGACTGATCGAGCACCTGCGCACGGAAATCGAACAATTGAAGCGGAAGGGGTCGGCGGCGCCGTTTTCGAAAGGGTCGCGCAAGGCAAATCCGAAGCGGCCGGGACGAAAACCGGGCCAAGGTGTGTTCCGGCGAAGAAACGCGCCCGCGGCGGCGGCAGAGCGGCCGGTGATCAGGGTGAATGTGACGGCGAGGAGTTGCCCGGAGTGTGGGGGAGAATTGGGTGAGGTTGAAGAGGAGATCGTCTCGACGACTGACGTTGCCGAACAGCCGCAACCGGATGTGCAGGTCTATGCGGTGGAAGTACGGCGCTGCAAGCGATGCGGGAAACCGGTGCGAGGACAGCATCCAGGAGTGGCGAGTGACCAGCAGGGAGCCACGGCGCATCGAGTGGGGCTGCGGGTGAAGGCGCTGGCGCACCTGCTGCATTACAGCCATGGGGTGCCTGTGCGGAAGGTGCCGGCGGTGATCGAAGAGTTGACCGGGGTGCAGGTGACGCAGGGCGCGCTGACGCAAGACGCGATGAAGCAGGCCGGAGGGATCGTGGGCCAGGTCTACCAGCAGTTACGGGAGGCGGTGGGGAAAGCGGACGTGGTATACACCGACGATACCGGCTGGCGCGTGGGCGGCGATAGCGCATTCCTGATGGTGTTCACGAACCCAGCACAATCGGTGTATCAGATTCGGGAGCGGCATCGGAATGAAGAGGTGCGGGAGGTGATCCGGGCAGGCTTTGCCGGTGTGATGGTGTGCGATCGGGGAAAGAGCTACGACGCCGAGGAGTTGAGCGGGGTGGCGCAACAGAAATGCCTGGCGCATCTGATCCGGAATGCGGAAGCGGTTGCCACGAGCAAGGCGGGGCGAGCGAAACAGTTCAGCCAGAACCTGAAAGAGCTATTGAAGGAAGCGTTGGGCTTGGCGTACAAACGGGCAGAGCTTGCGCCGGCCGACTATGAGGAGAGAGTCGAACAGTTGGACGCGCAAATGAAGCATCACCTTCGCAACCGCATTCTACGCGACGACGACAATCAGCGGTTGTTGAACGGGGTCGGCGCCCAACATGACCACGGGAATCTGTTGCTGTTTCTGAGGGACCCACGGATCGAACCGACCAACAACCGGGCGGAACGAGCGTTGCGTCCAGCGGTGATCGCCCGCAAGGTTTCGCACTGCTCGAAGACCGAGCGAGGAGCTCGGACCTTCGAAGCGTTTGTCAGCGTGGTAGAGACTTTGAAGAAAACCTGCTCGCCGGCCGGAGCGGCGTTTTGTCGCCTGCTTGCCGGTCCTCCGGCCGCGGCATCTCCCTGATATCTCCTTTTCCGCCCGCTTCCACGACATCACCGAATGCTAGAGGACCGCTCCGAGTTCAAACGGTGTAAGTGAGGTGCGCCCCCGCTAATCAATTACGAGTGGTTGCTGCCCTGGCGGTGAAACTCGGAGCCATTCCGTTCCAAGCGCCGGATGAGCGGTGCGTTTCACGCGGCGGGTAAGTTCAGAATCTCCCGAATGACCTCGGCCCCCTCCAGGGACTGCTCAGACAAGTTACGGTTTGCTTCCAGGACCATGGTGACCGCTTCCTCCAGATTCGCGCGCGCCTCCTCCAAAGTTTCCCCTTGTGTGTTCGCACCGGGCAGTTCTTCGGCGAACGCGACATAGCCTTCGGGCACTTTCATATATACAGCCGTGAGCGTCATTTGTGCCATACGCTTGCAATCATATCAAGGCCCCGCAGGCCGCGCGGCCCTTGGATGTTGCCCTGCGGAGATGCCGAACCGTAGGCACAAAAGTGCGCTGCATCCGTGCATCTCAGGGG
>JBOGSE010000894.1:0-1134 GCA_050694895.1 bacterium
GTGCGCCACGAAGGCGCGGAAAGGAGGAAGTAGGCCTGGAAGCGTCAGGCTGTACAGGAGATGGAGGTCGGCCCTCCGGAGTCGGGTTGCAGGACCAGGCTCCAAACCACCTGCAGCTGCAGGGGTCAAGAGCCCCTGTGGTGAGCGTGTCAGGAAAAGGCGAGCTGTGAGCTCGTCAGGTGTGGGTCAAGAAGACGAACGCAAGTGAACCGCTGATGACGTGTCGAAAGCGTAGGGACGACGTCAAAACCGGGGAGAGTCGTTAACCCGGGAAGAGTCTGGGGGGTACCTGCTTACGGCCCAGGCGGCGTCCGGCATGAAGGCGGCGTGAGCTTGACTCAGGCTCTTGTACGGAACGTGGGAACCTGTCGCCCCGATGCCAAGGGAGAAATCCAAGTGGGCGGTCCCCATGAGGGTGAGAGTACCGAAGCGGGGCACAGGGGCGGAGTCACCCGTAGGAGCGAGGAAGGCCCTGTAATGGGGCTGGAGCGAAGGGGTGACAGAGTCTGGCTGTATCAGTGGGTCAACCTGTAAGGGGAGGAACCTGATGGATACGGCAAAACCGTTCGGTATTTCCAAACGCGACGTCTGGGAGGCGTATAAGCGCGTGAAAGCCAACCAGGGAGCGGCTGGAGTAGATGGCCAGTCGATGGCGGAGTTTGAGAGGGATCTGCAGAATAACCTCTACAAGCTCTGGAATCGGATGGCATCGGGAAGCTACTTTCCGCCGCCGGTGCGACGGGTCGATATCCCGAAGGGCGATGGCCGGACGAGGCCGTTGGGCATTCCGACGGTCGCGGACCGCATCGCCCAGACGGTGGTCAAGCGGTACCTGGAGCCGGAGGTGGACAAGCACTTCCACCCTGATTCCTATGGGTATCGGCCGGGGAAGTCAGCGATTGAGGCCGTCGGTCAGGCGCGTGAGCGGTGTTGGCGCTCTGACTGGGTGCTCGATCTCGACATCCAAGGCTTCTTTGACAACATCGACCACGAGCTCCTGATGCGGGCGGTGCGGAAGCACACCGACTGCCCATGGGTGCTGTTGTACATCGAGCGGTGGCTGAGAGCCCCCGTGCAGATGCCCGACGGCACGCTGGTCAAGCGGGAGAAGGGGACGCCGCAAGGCGGAGTCGT
>JBOGSE010000895.1:0-1310 GCA_050694895.1 bacterium
GTACATTCGTATCGACTATCGGGGCGCGCCGTCCGTACGCGAACGAGAGCACCGCTCCCGCGGTGTAGGGCCCGATGCCTCTAAACCCGAGCAGTGCGGCCCGGTCATCCGGGAGCCTGCCGTCGAATTCATCGACGACCCTGCGCGCAATCGCGTGCAGCCTGACCGGGCGAATGTTGTAGCCAAGGGGCACCCAGGTCTCGCGAACGGCGTCAACCGAGGCCGCGGCCAGCGTTTCGATTGACGGATACCTGCGGATGAACTCGCGGTACTTTGGGAGGACGCGGTCCACCTGCGTCTGCTGCAGCATGACCTCCGAGACGAGGACGCGATACGGATTCGTCGTGCGCCGCCACGGCAGGTTGCGGCGGTGCGCCCGGTACCAGGGGAGGAGTCGGCGTACAAACGCGCGGCGGCGTTCGAGCGCCGGCAGGGGACGTGACGGTTGACTACGCGCCATGACACGAGTCATTGATGTTTGAAAATGCGTGGGCTCCGGAGTCTTGCCGGAGCCCACGTGGCTTATATAAAGAGTGCGCGCTATGCCCTGACCGTTTCTTTCCCGAACCCCGCCCACAGTCCGAGCACCCCCAGGACGAGGTGGACGAGGTTGTACGCAAAGTTCGTCGGCGCGTTAATGATGGGAATGGTTGCCCCCCCGATGAGACCGAGGACCCCCACCAGCGTGTAGATCACACCGAAGACCTGCGCCCCGAGTTTCACCGATGTTCCGGTGAAGCCCAGATAGGCGAGAATCACGCCGCTGAGGAGGTGAATCCAGATTGCAGACCCGCCGATCGGAAAGGTCAGGAAATTCGGACGGATGAAGCCGACGAGGCCTAAGACGATAAGGACGACACCAACCCACTGGCAGTACATCTTTGCCATGGTACGCCCCCTTTTATCTTTTGTCGTCCGCAGCGCCGCCACGTATTCGTCGTGGCGCCCCCGGTCTCCTGTCGGAGGAGTTGCCGGGCGCCCGGCGGAATGGACTGTCGAGGTGATGAGTTGATGCGCTGGAGCCGGTCCATCGTGCTCGCCCGCCGCGGCATGATCGCGTCGGGCCATCCGCTGGCCACCGCCGCGGGGTTGGAGGTGCTGGCTGCCGGCGGCAACGCGGTCGACGCCGCCGTCGCAACCGCCGGAGTGCTGGGGGTTGTCCAGCCGATGATGAGCGGGCTCGGCGGCGACACGTTCATGCTCGTCTACAGGAAACGCGAAGGCTGCGTGTGGGCGCTCAACGGCAGCGGCCCGGCTCCCTCGGGCGCGACGCGCGATCATTTCCTCGAACGCGGCCATACCAAGATGCC
>JBOGSE010000896.1:0-2226 GCA_050694895.1 bacterium
AGGGATGTGACCTCGCCCCTCCCTCCGAACCGGACGGGCGGATTTCCCGCATCCGGCTCTCCAGTCGATGAGTGCCCGCCAGTCATTGCAGACCTGTCATGCGGGGTTGGCTCGCTTGGCCCGGGCTAAGGCGTTCAGGGAGATTAACCCGAGTTCCGCGAAGTAGGCGTTGGGATAGCGTTGGTGGTCCAGCCCACGACCGCGGCCTTTGCGGCGCGCCCGCTTGCGCAGGATGCTCCGCAGTCTCATCCGCAGCCACTGGTCCAGCACGGTGTAGAGGTTCCCGTTACCATCAGCGAAGTAGCGCGCCCAGCCCCGTAACCGCCGGTTGAGTTGCTCGATAATCCTCGGCAGGCTCTGGCCGTGGGTGCGCAGGGTTTGTGCGCGCAGCACTTCTTTGAATCGCACCACGCTTTTCTCGCGCGGCCATTTCCAGCCGCGCTCAAAGTGCCAGCCCAGAAAATCAAATCCTCCGGGTTGGCTCGCGTCCACGATGCGGGTCTTGCTCGGATGCAGCGTCAACCCGGCTTCGTTCACCCACGCCGCGACTTCGGCCAATGCCTCTTGGGCTTCGGCCTGGCTGCGGCACAGGATGATGAAGTCGTCGGCGTAGCGAATCATCTCGCGGCCCCGGCTCACCATCAGATGGTCGAGCGGGTCGAGATAAATGTTCGCCAGCAGTGGGCTGATGACCGCTCCTTGCGGTGTCCCTTGCTCGGTCGGTTTCCAGTCCTTGGCGCTGTCCAGCACGCCTTGCTTGAGATACTGTTCCAGCAGGCGCAAGATGCGTCCGTCGGCGATTTTCTTTGCCACCGCCGCCAGCAGTTGGTCTTGCGGGATGCTGTCGAAGTAACCTTTCAAGTCGGCGTCCACCACCCACACCTGGCCCTGCGCGAGCAGGGTTTCAACGCGGGTGATGGCTTGCTGGGCGCGGCGTCCGGGCCGGAACCCATAGCTGTGCTCGGCAAAGTCGCGCTCGAAGATCGGTTCCAACACGTAGCACAGCGCGGTCTGCACCACGCGGTCGCGCACGGTCGGAATCCCCAGCGGTCGCTTCTCGCTCGAACCCAGCTTGTCGATCCACACCCGCTTGACGGGACGCGGTTCGTAGCGATTCGTTTGCAGCAGGCGCGACAGTTCGGCAACGGTCTTTGTCACGTGCGCTTCCAGGAGCGCACCGCTTTGACCATCGACGCCCGCCGCACCGTCCTTACGAATCACCGACCACGCCGCCAGAAGCAGGTGCTTTTCGTTCCACACCTTGTCCACCAAACTAAACCATTTGCCTCCTTCTATTCCTCTTTCGAGGGTGTCCAACATGCGCTCGGTCCACACCGCGCTGGAACCCAGCGAGAGCGCGAGCCCTCGCTGAGATGTTTCCCCGGCTTGCTTAGGCGCTCTGGCCACTGCCGCCGGTGTCGCTTGGCTCGATGGGTCTTTCACGCCTTCATCTTCCTGCCGCCCTTGGCTCCACGGTCGTTACCCGTTTCGCAGCTACTATGGCGGCTCTGACTCCCGCACCGCTCCCGTCGAGCACCGGCGCGGGTCTCTTTGTTTAATCCACAATGACTTCCGACCCTTCCCACTCCAACCACCCTCCCGCCGCGTCCAGTCCCCGGATAACGTGGGAGGTCAGGGCTGGACGTGCGCCTTGCGGCACAGACTTCGCCATTTCTACGCCGGCTCGTCCGTCGGGCTGGCCGAATCGAGTTCACCTTCATTGGTATGATGGTTTGGGACGGGCCGTTCCCCTCCGGCAGCTCCCCACCCCGCCTTGCGGCGACGCAGTAGCCATCGGGTTCGCGGGTCGAACACGTTGCACCCGGACTGGGACTTGCACCCGTTGTCATCATGTCTTCACAAACGCACGTAGGGCGCGTCGCTCCGCGCGCGCCGCAGTCGTAGGAACGCCCGACGTCGTGCTTGGGCCAAATCGTCCTGCCTGGCGCACGCCGGCGCGCGCGGAGCGACGCGCCCTACCCGCGGGGGTCTATTTCGCCTCGATCGCAGTTGCCGGATGCGCCCGGCAAGCTGCATCGACGATCATCCGCCCTTGGCGGCGCGGGGCAACCGGCGTAGCCTTGCGGCCCAGCCATGAAAACATTCGCCGCTTCGTCGCACTGGTTACTGATCGGTTTCGCGTGCTCCTGTTTTGCCGCGACGCCGGAGCCGTATTCCGCCACGCACAAGCCGCCGTTGCACGGCCGGCATTGGATGGCCATCACG
>JBOGSE010000897.1:0-3639 GCA_050694895.1 bacterium
CCATCGTCTCCGCCGGTGACCGGATACCAGCGCAGCACGATGGTCCAAATCAACGAACCCAGCGACAACTGCAGCATGCCGAAGTAGAGGCGCGTGAGCCGGACGCAGATCACCCCGACAAGCGCACCCGCGGCCGCCGCGACCATGGGACCGGCCGCAAACCCTACCCAGGCCGGCCACCCCAACTTCACGACGGCGAGGGCCAGCGTGTACGCTCCGATCCCGTAAAATACAGCGTGGTGAAACTGGTAG
Organism: bacterium; assembly: GCA_050694895.1. Classification (GTDB taxonomy): domain Bacteria; phylum Sysuimicrobiota; class Sysuimicrobiia; order Sysuimicrobiales; family Humicultoraceae; genus JBQTJP01. The sequence goes on from JBOGSE010000897.1 coordinate 253, forward strand.
ATGCCGCCGTATCCGAGGACCAGGTTGAGACTCGTCGCCAGCAGTCCGGTGACCAGGATCAGGGCGAGGATGTAGACATAGAATTCGGGCGCCGCGGCCGGCACCGCGAGCAGGGCTCCCAGCGCGACTATCGCCACAAGCAGGCGCCCGGGTTCGGCGAACGACCGGCGCATCGCGCGGGCGTTTACCATACCGAGCGCAGAAGACCCGTGGGCCGCAGCAGAAGCACGATGACGGCGGCCAGGTAGGGGAACACGATCGCGAACTGCGGCCAGATCAGCAGTCCCATAGACTGCGTCACCCCGAAGAGCAGCGAGCCGACCAGCGCTCCCCAGATGTTGCCCAATCCGCCGATGGTGACGATCAGGAACGCCTCGATGATGATGGTGTGGTCCATCCCCAGCGTGATGCTTGTCGTGGGGGCTACGAGCGCACCGCCCAGGCCCGCCAGATAGCAGCCAATCACAAAGGCCGTGGCAAACACGCGGCTCACGTTGATACCGATGATGCCGACCATCTCGCGGTCGACGGCGGCCGCGCGGGCGATCTTGCCGATTCGGGTCTTCTGCGTCAGCAGCCACATGCCGGCGGCCACCAGCGGACCGATGACGAGCAAGAAGAGATTGTAGCGGGGCACGGACACTCCCAGGATGGAGGCCGACCCTTGCAGCGCCGGGGGCGCCACGATCGAGCGGTAGTCCGGTCCCCACGTCAACTTCACCAGATCATTGAGCACGAGCATGACACCGAACGTGAAGAGAATGAGCATCAAGTGCTCGCGCTGGTAAAGGTGCGACAACAGCGCGCGTTCCACGACGAGACCGACGATCACGGCGACGACGGGCGCGAGGAGCAGCGCGAGCCAGAACCCCGCAGGATGGGCGCCCAGCGCCGTCGCGATACTGAATGCCGAAAAAGCCCCGATCATGTACAGCGATCCGTGGAATACGTTGGGCACACGCAGGACCCCCAGCACGAAGCTGAGGCCGGCCGACACGATGAACAGGATCATGGCCCGGCTCAGTCCGACCAGCAGCTGGCTCACCAGCGCGCCAGTGTCCATCAGAAGGGAGACCGCGTGCCAGAACGCAGGCAGCCGGGCGACCCCTTCAGCCCGGCTACCGGCGGACGCGTGAACCTCAACGCGCGCGACTGACCCGACGCGCTACTGACCCCGGGCTTTCCTGATGTCGTCGCAGGTCGGCATGACCTCTTCACCGCGCAGGGTCGAGATGCCGGTAGCCACAAGGAACTCATACTGCGACGTCTTCTTCGTCGTCCCCAGGAAGAGCGGAAGCACGGCCTGATGGTCGCAGGCGCGCATCTCGACCTCGCCCACAGGCGTGTTGATCTTGAGCCCTTCTAGTGCATCGACAAACTTCTCCCGATCGAGAGACCTGGCTTTCCTGATCGCCTGGGCGATGAAGTAGGCGGTGTTGTATCCGTGGAAGGCCGGGAAGCCCGGAGGCCCACCGTAGGCCGCCTGAAACGCCCGCACAAACCCCTGGTTCGCCGCGGTCTCGGGATAGTACCAGAGGTAATCGATGGTCCCAAGCACCCCTTCCGGGGCGTTTGCGCCCAAGGGTCTGAGCACCGCGTGATCAATCGCGGTATGAATCACGGTAGGGATCCGCTCGGACATGCCGGTGGCCTTCATGACACGCAGCACGTTGGTCATCCCCGCGCCACCCGTGCCGAAGAATACCGCCTCCGGTCGCGCGTTGCCGATCGCCGTGAGATAGGGCACGAGATCGGGCTCGCCTGTCCTCCACCACGTCTGGCCCATCAAGGTGACCTCGGGCCTGGCGCGCTTCATGAACTTCCAGAACGAGTTGGTGATCGCATGACCGTACTCGTAATCCTCGGCGCCGATCCAGAACTTTGTGTAAGGTCTTCGGGTCAGCGCCTCAGCGATTGCGCGGCCGGCCATCGCGGTGTTCTCGCCCGTGGAGAACACATATCGATGACCGTTCTGACCCGTGATCTTCTCGCTCTTGGAGATCCACACGATGAACGGGATCTTCTGGTCCTTCGCGTATGCGCCGATGGCGAGCGCGGTGGCGCTGTTGATCGTGCCGACCAGTATATCGACGCGCTCCTGCAGCACGAGCTCCCGCGCCATGCTCAACCCGATCTCGGGCGAGAAGCGTTCGTCGCGTGTGACGAACTCGATTCGCGCGCCCAGCACACTCTCGCGGTTGATCTCGGTCAGAGCGAGCTTGAACCCGTTGAGCGCATCGTTTCCGAAGACTGCCGGCGGCCCGCTGTACGTGTCCACGATGCCGACTTTGATGACGTTGCGTTCGAGCCTGGGCGCCTGTGCAAGTAGCACATCGGGCGCCGACTGCGTGGAAGCAGGAGGGGTCGCCGCAAGCACGGCGCATACCGCTACCCCGACCATCCAGGCACACGCGCTGTTCTTCATACACCCACCCCCTTTGCATCGCTTGAGTTATCCGTGCCGGGGAATGAGTCCTTCGCGGCGGCGAAGGATCGCGGCGCCACCGCAAGGAAAGTAGCACCGCCGTGCTCCGGACAAATCGCGACCGTCTGGTCAAGATGGCTGTGACCGGCGTGATCGCCGCCCCTACCATGGCTCGAGGCCCCCACCGGGTCAAAGCCAGCGGAGAGCCGTTCGTCCCCATCGGCATGGCCGGCGTGATCTACAACGCGCGGCCGGGGTGCCCGGCGTTCGGCTGGGCGGCCGACCATCTCGAGCCGGCCGTCTGCGTGCACGCGCAGGATCCGCAGGAAGACTACGCCCTGCACTACCTCGCAAATTTAGGGAACGACGCGATCGTGCTCTCGGGCGAGGCCAAAGGCGCGCGCGGCGTGGTCATGGGTGAGCACGCTCGCTTCATCATCGACTTTGCGGAGACAGACATGGAGCGGATGTGCCCGGGCGACCGTGTGCAGATCACGGCCTGGGGGACCGGCCTGGAGCTTGTCGACTATCCACACATCACGGCGCGCAAGCTCGATCCCAGGCTGCTGGATTTGCTCGGAATCGAAGAGGCCGGGGGCGGCGCGCTGCGGGTGCCGGTGACGCACATTCTGCCGTCCCGGATCATGGGCTCGGGGTGGGAGCTCAATCCGGAATACGTGGACCAGGACATCTGCTCGAACGACCCCGCCACGGTCACGGAGTTTGGGCTCGAGTCGCTGCGCACCGACGATGTCGTGGCGGTTATGGATGCGGATCATTCCATGGGTCGGGCCTATCGCAAGGGGGCGGTCTTCATCGGACTCATCAATCATGGGAACTCATGGCAGCTCGGCCACGGGCCGGGATGCATGACGTTGCTCTCCAGTCCCGACGGGCGGATCGAGCCCGTGCTCAACCCGGGCGCCAACATCGCGCGCTACATGGCCTGCGGGGCGTTTTCG
>JBOGSE010000898.1:0-1724 GCA_050694895.1 bacterium
GCGGTTCCGCGGGCAAAGATTCTTTGTGTCGTTTGACTGGCTCGTGTATCACATCGTCACGCGAGATCAGATCACGATCACGATGATTGGTCACGGCCGGCGAAGGGGAGCATAGGCGCCTGAGCACCTTTTCTGCTTCGGTGGAAGTTGGCGGCGATCGGTGGTGCACGATCTGGGTCTCTGAGCTCCCGGGCCTCTTTGTCAACGAGCCGTCCGAAGGCGCCGCGATGCGCGCGCTTCCCCAACAGATCGCCGCGTACTGCGCCTGGCTGCGGGGACACGGGGAACCGATCCGGCAGCCGAGATCGGTGCGCGTCAAAATCCTCGAGCGCCACCAGGTGCGCGCCGGCATGCGGTGGGGAGGCTACGATGTCCTCCATACGTTCGAGCGCAGGCGCGTGACACCAGAGGAAGTCGCGCGGGCCCTGCGCTGGATGGGCATTCTGCGGAGCGAGACCATGGCATTTGTCGATGCGCTGCCCCGCGAAGCGCTTCAGTGGACGAGTCCGGGGCAGGCGCGGACGATCAAACGCCATCTTCAGCACATCGCGGGCGCTGAGCGCTGGTATCTGCAGCGACTGGCGCTGGGTCCTTTCCCAGACCTTGGTCGCACCAGGGACCCGGTTGAACGGCTCGTGCGCGTCCGGACACTCGTGGGCTGGAGGCTCTTACGCCTGTCGCCAGAGGAACGCGCCAGGATCGTCCGGACCGATGGCAAGTGGTGGAGCGCGCGCAAGATGCTCGGCCGCTTTCTGTACCACGAGCGCTACCACATTCGCTCGATGGCGCGCATCGCGCGCTACCACGCGGCCCCCGTCCCCCAGAGGCTCGCTGGGTGGGCGCGCTACTGATGTCGAGCCACTTCACGGCCATCGGGTTCCCCGTGCGCCAGATGGACGAATACCGGGCGCTGGCGCAGCGGGCAGCGCAGGCGGGGCAGCGGCTGGGCGCCGCGCGCGGGCGCACGATCGTGCGGTGGGCGGGGGGCGGTGGTCCGGAAGTCTGGGTCCAGGTCGCGGAGACGGGCGAGGCGGTCGTTGCGACGCCGTTCTTTGCGACCGACGACACCTATCGGATTGCCATCACCGGCACCGGCGTCTCCGACGACGATGGGTTCGAGGGATGGATCGACGGGTGGCTCAATCCTACCGAAGAAGCCGAGCCGTACTCCGGCGCCTTCCCCTTGCGGGTCGACCTGGTGAACTTTCCGCTGGTCCAGGCCGCCGCAAAGCCCGGTGCGGTCGCCACGGTGCGGCTTGCGCTGATCCTCTTTGAGGCGAGTCTGTATCCCGACGCCGCGGCCTATCTCGCCGTCCAGAGCCTGTCCTACCGGCCGCCGGTGCCGTCGTTCACCTCGAGCCTGCACTTCGGTCTCGACGATCCGGACACCGATGCCGAAGCCACCGCACTGGTCACGGGATTCCTGAATGAAGCGCGTGAACTGACGAATCCCGCCACCGGTGCCACGTTCTGGTGGCTCCGCACGGCAGCGAACGGCGTGACGCTCACGCTGACCGCCGCGCGCGAGATGTTGCCCGTTGATCCGCTGGCCGGTCAGGTGCTCTCGGGCAGCGGCTGGGTCTTGGGAGAACTGCTAGCCTAGAATGAGGGCTTCGTCGACGCGTCGGTAGTCGTGAAGCTCACCCGCAGCGAACCACAACCCGATCTCAAACGCGGCTTCCTCCGGCGAGCCCGAGGCGTGCACGAGGTTTCGCACCGGCCGC
>JBOGSE010000899.1:0-2945 GCA_050694895.1 bacterium
TCACTCTTGTCCAAATTACGGTTGAGAACGGATGAGCCTCCTAACGTATGGTGAGGTCGAGGCCGGCAAGCTTCGACACGCCACCACCAAGGAGGCTCACCCGTGCAGCGATTTTCGAGCATGTTCAGCCAGCTACTCAAGCTGTTTCCGCGGACGGAGTTCCAGGCGCTGGTCAAGCGGACGTACGCCGAGCGGCACGCGCGCGGCTTCACCTGCTGGGGCCAGTTCGTGGCGATGCTGTTCTGCCAGCTCGGGCGGGCCCACTCGCGGCGCGAGATCTGCGGCGGGCTGGCCAGTGGCGAGGGCAAGCTCAGCCACCTGGGGATCACGACGCCCTCCCGCTCGACGCTGGCCTATGCCAACGAGCATCGACCCTGGCAGCTGTACCGCGCGGTGTTCCAGGAGTTGCTGGCCCGCTGTCAGGCGCAGATCCCGGGGCGCCGGAAGTTCCGCTTCAAGAACAAGCGGGTCAGCCTCGACTCCACCGTGATCGACCTGTGCGCCACGCTCTTCGACTGGGCCAAGTTCCGGCGCACCAAGGGGGCGGTGAAGCTGCATCTGCTGCTGGACCACGACGGCTACCTGCCCAGCGTCGCGGTCATCACCGAGGGCAAGCGCCACGACGTGCGGGTGGCCCGCACGCTCCGCTTCGACGCGGGGACCATCCTGGTCATGGACCGGGGCTACGTCGACTACGAATGGTTTGGCCAGCTGACGGCGGACGGGGTCTTCTTCGTCACCCGGCTGAAGGACAACGCCCTGTCCGCGGTGGAGGAGCGCCGGGCGCTGCCCGAGCGCAGCCACGTCCGGCGGGACGAGGTCATTCACCTGACCGGCGTGGCCGCCGAGAGCAAGTGCCCCCACCCGCTGCGGCGGGTGGAAGTGGCGGATCCCGACACCGGGGACCTCCTTGTGTTCCTGAGCAACCACCTCCGCTTCGGGGCCACGACGATCGCGGCCATCTACAAGGACCGCTGGCAGATCGAACTGTTCTTCAAGGCCCTCAAACAGAACCTCAAGGTCAAGACCTTCGTGGGGACCAGCGCCAACGCGCTCAAGATCCAGCTCTGGACAGCCCTGATCGCCATGCTGGTGCTCAAGTACCTGCAGCTCACGGCGCGGTTCGCCTGGTCCCTGGCGACCCTGGTCGCCCTGTTGCGCACGAACCTGTTCACCTACCGCGACCTCTGGGCCTGGCTGGAGCAGCCCTTCGAGGGGCCGCCCGGCCTGGCCGAGGCTCCGCCGCAGGGGGTATTGGCGCTTGGCTAACTGGGACAGCAGCCGCGGCGAGGATCGCCTCATCGGCTCAATATGCCGACAATCCGCGGGCGCGAAGTTGGACAGCAGCTCCCGGTCCCGGAGGGCTGATCTGGGGGCACGAGCCAAACCCGTCCAATCTCCTGAAAAACGCTCGATTCACCCTATGGGTCGCCGGCAATTTGATGTCATGAGAACGGCCGCGTGGCTCTGGAAGTACGCTCATCGCGAGCGCGCCATCACCAGGCCACGAATCACAGGAGGGCCGTGTCATGACACTCGTGGGATGTGACTTGCATAGTCGGAATCAACAGGTCGCGGTGCTCGACACCGACACGGGCGAGGTGCAGGAACGGCGGCTCGCCCATGATGACCACGCGGTCGAACAGTTCTATGATTCCCTGCCACGCCCCGTCACGGTGGGCGTCGAGAGCACCGGCTATGCGCAGTGGTTTCACGCGCTGATGCAGCGCCAGGGCCATACGCTGCTCGTCGGCGATGCGGCCCGGATTCGCGCCATGGTCGTCCGCAAAACCAAGACGGACCGGCGTGATGCCGCCCACCTCGTGCAGCTGCTCAGCCAGGATCGCTTTCCGACCATCTGGGTCCCCGATCCCCGTGTGCGCGACCTGCGGGCCCTGGTGACCCATCGCATGCGCCTCGTCCGGATGCGCACGATGGTGAAGAACGGGCTGCACGCCATCGCCTTGAACCAGCGGTTGGCCGCCGGGAGCGCGTTGTTCACGCGCCGGGGGCGGGCGCAATTGCAGGCACTCGCGCTGCCGCCGTACACGACCCAGCGACGCGACGAGAGCCTGGAGCTCCTGACCTGGCTCGACGAGCACATCGATCCCCTCAACGCGCAGATCGCCGAGGCCGCGGACGCCGACGAACAGGCGCGGCGGCTCATGACCCACCCCGGTGTGGGCCCATTGACGGCGCTGGCCACCGTGTTGGTCCTCGGCCCGGTCGCGCGGTTTCCCACGAGCAAGCACGTGGTGAGCTACATCGGATTGGCGCCGTCCGTGAACGCCTCGGCCGAGAAATACCGGCTGGGGCATGTCACCAAGCAAGGCAACGCCTTGCTCCGCTACGTGTTGGGTCAAGCGGGCCAGGTCGCGGCGCGCGTGGATCCCGATCTGCGACGGCTGTACTCGGCCGTGATGCATCGACGCGGGCGGGCCAAAGCCAAGGTGGCGACGGCACGGAAGCTGCTCGTCCGCCTCTCCATCATGATGCGTGACCAGATTGACTACGACGAATTTCGGCGGCGTGGCCGACCGCGGCCTCTCACGCCACTGCCCGCCGAGGTCGCCGTGCGAACCTGACACCCGGCGCGAAGGGGCCGGTGGGGTGTCGATCCCCAAGGCACGAGGTCCAGTGCGGGCGTTCCCGAGCTGTCCATGGTCGCGGTCGAGACCGACAATTTGATTGGGACGCCCACCCCCGACGATCCCGGGATCGTCGATGATCGAACACGACATCATGCGCCGCACGTGCGCGAATAGATGGTTGGTGGACTCATGCCCGTCAGGATCGGACCACCCGGTGGCGGCGCGCCTCCGCGGAGAGCCACGCACCGACGCGGCGTCACAGTCCGGATGGCCGATCCCGGCTTCCGACGGAGGAGGGACCACGCGAAGAATCATCTGGACACACAGACCGTTCTCATAGATGGACAGCAGTGA
>JBOGSE010000900.1:0-7299 GCA_050694895.1 bacterium
CGAGCCCACAGCGTTGTCCTTCCTGCAATGGAACAGGCGAGGTCCGTCACGCCGCGCGCACGGTTTTCGGCCACATCACGCAGATCGCGACGTGTCCTCAGTGCCGCGGGACCGGGACCTTCATCGCCAAACCCTGCGCAAGCTGCCGGGGATCGGGCCAAACCGAGGCCCGGCGCGATATCACGGTGTCCGTGCCCGCCGGCGTCGAGGACGACATGCACCTGCGCCTGAGCGGTGAGGGCGAAGCGGGATCGCGCGGCGGCAGCCGCGGCGACCTGTTCGTCGTGATCCACGTTGCGCCGCATGAGACCTTCAGGCGCCGCGGACGCGACCTCATCTGCGAGGCCGAGGTCTCGATGGCGCAGGCGGCCCTCGGTGACGAGATCCGTCTTGAGGCGTTGGATGGGGAAGCTGTCCTGACAGTGCCCCCGGGAACGCAGCCCGGCACCACGCTGACCATCCGGGGCCGGGGTCTGCCAGAGCTTCGTCGGGGGCGCGGCGATCTGCATGTCACCATCCGCGTCAAAGTGCCCCGGCAGCTCTCCGCCGAGCAGCGCGCGCTGTTGGAGGAGTTCGCGCGGACGTCCGGGGAGAAGCGATCGAAGAAGCGCGGCTCGGTGCTCAAGAACGTCAAGAACTTGCTGCAGTAGGCCACCGGCCGCCGTCGAGCGCCACCGTCCGTGAAGTGGATTGAGGTCTCCGTGCGCGTGGCCTCCTCGCAGGTCGAGCTGGCCGGCGACCGCCTCCGCAGTCTCGCGTGGCAGGGTCTGTGGGAGAGCCCTGACGATGGTGGAAGGCGTCGCGTGCTCCGTGCCTACGTTCCGGCGACGGCCCCCGGCCGCGCGGCCATCCGGAGCCTGCGGCACACACTTACCCCTGCGGCTCCCGGCGCGTCGGTACGCACCCGCATCGTGCAGGACACCACATGGGCCAACGCATGGAAGGCCCAGGCGCGGCGGATCCGCATCGGACACCTCATCATTCAGCCCAGCTGGATGAAAGATAGCGCACGCGGTCGTGTCGTGATCCGGCTCGACGCGGGAATGGCGTTTGGGAGCGGCGAGCATCCCTCGACGCGCTTGTGCCTTCGGGCGATCGAGCGGCATATGCGCCCCGGGGCAACCGTAATCGACATCGGCACCGGATCGGGCATCCTCGCTATCGCGGCCGCGAGGCTCGGCGCGGCGCGGGTCCTGGCCGTTGATAGCGATCCCACGGCGATCGATGTCGCCGGCGCGAACGTTCGGGCGAACCGTGTTGCGCGCCGGGTGAAAGTGCAGCGTGGCCAGGGACTGAGGCGCGTGCGCACCCGCGCGGATCTGATCGCCGCGAATCTGACGGCCGAGACTCTGCCGCCCATCCTGGCCGATGTCCGACGCTGTCTTGTTCCCGGAGGACGGTTCGTTGCCGCGGGCTTTGGCGCCGCGCGCGTCGCAGACGTTCGGCGGCAACTCGCGCGGGCGGCGTTGAGCGTGGCGGCCACCGAGCAACTCCAGGGATGGTGCGCGGTGCACGCGATGAGGCCCGCCGGTCGGCGCCGGTGAGGACGCCGTCAGCGAGCGGGCGCGCGCCGCGCCGATTCTTCGCGGAACGCGCGGCGCTCGATCAAGAAGAGATCGCCTTTGCTCCCAGAGAGGGGCACCACATCGCGCGGGTGCTGAGGTTACGGCCCGGTGAACGGCTCATCGTGTTTGACGGCAGCCGCGAGGTGGACGCGGAACTGCTCCGGGTCGATGGGCCTACCGTCACGGCCCGCCGCGTCGGACCGCCCCGGCCCGCGCGGCGACCTGTCGAGCTCGCGTTGCTGCAGGGGGTGGCGCGCGGCCCCAAAATGGACCTCGTCATCCGCATGGCGACCGAGATCGGCATCGCGGCTCTACATCCGGTGCTTACGTCGCGTGCCGTGGCCGGACCCGGTTCTGCCCGCGCAGCACGCTGGCAGCGGATCGCCGAGCAGGCGGCCAGGCAGTCCGGTCGGGGCGACGTGCCGACGATCCACGCGCCTGCGCCGCTCGATGCGGCGCTGGCAGCGCTGGGCCCGGTCGATCTCTTCATCATCCCCTGGGAGGCTGAGATGCGGCCGATTGGCGAGGTGATTGCCGGCCGCCCGTTCGCGACCGCGGCGGTCTTCATTGGTCCCGAGGGCGGGCTTGAGCCGGAGGAAATCGCCGCCGCGCGTGCCGCGGGTGGACTCACCGTTTCGCTTGGTCCGCTCATTTTGAGAACCGAGACGGCCGGACTGGTGAGTGCGGCCATGCTCCTTTACGAGCGGCTTCTCCGGCGCGTCTGATACATTTCAGATACATCGGTCTTACCACCAGGATGAGGTGCGCGGCGCGCCGAAGGGCTGTTTAGGATCAGCCCGACGGTCATAGCAGGAGGCGACTCGGATGAGGAGACAACGGCTGGCAGCGCTGCTGGCAGCGGTCCTGGCCCTACCCGTGCTCGCCCTATCGGTCGACGCCCAGGGCAGGCGGGACACCGCCGTCATCGGGACGGTCCAGGAGCCCGATCTCTTCGGTCCGTTCTCGATCATGGTAGCGGCATCGGTCGTGCAGAACGCGATGTTCGCCTACGCGGCGCCATTCAATGACAAGTGGGTCCGGCAGCCCATGATGGTCGAGAAGCTACCCACGATCAAAGATGGCGATTGGGTTATTCTCCCCGGCAACAAGATGCGGGTCACCTGGAGGCTGAAACGAGGGTTCACCTGGCACGACGGCCAGCCGGTCACCGCGCTGGACTGGCGCTTCACGTACGGGATGCTGCGCAACCCTCAGACACCGCAGGTGAGCCGCTTCGTGCTCAAGAAGGTCGACAACGTCCTCGTCCCCAATCCGGCGGATCCCTACACGCTGGTGGTGCAATGGAACGAGTTGTTTCCGTTCGCGGGCAGCGAGCCATTCGGGCACCCGTATCCGCTTCCTCGGCACATCCTCGAGCGGCCGTACAATCAGGACCCGTCCAGACTCAAGGCGCATCCCTACTGGCGCGCGCCGGTCGCCGCCGGTCCGTATCGCTTCGTCGAGTGGGTGGCGGGCAGCCATATCACCCTGGAGGCGTACGAGCGGTTTCCCCTGGGTGTCCCCAAGATCAAGAGGGTGACGATTCGCTTCATCCTCGACAACACCGTCCTGCAGGCCAACCAGATCGCCGGCACCGTGGATGCAACCGACAACGCCGGGTTTGACTGCGACGCGATGGAGCAGATCGAGAAGCGCAATCCGCAGATCGTGGCCCACTACCGTGAGGCGCTTTCGTGGGAGCGCGTCGACTTCAACCTGGACAATGAGTGGCTCAAAGACCGGCGCGTGCGCCACGCGATCGCCCACGCCGTCGACCGGGCCGCGCTGGCCGAACTGTCGTGCTCGGGCGGACGTCAGCCGCCGGCCCACGGCTGGCTGGCCCCGCGCCATCCCGCGTCTCATCCGAGTCTAAAGAAGTACGCCTTTGATCCGGCGCGCGCCCGGCAGCTGCTGACGGAAGCCGGCTTTACGATGGGCCCTGATGGCATTCTCCGGGATGCGAGCGGCAAGCGGTTCGAGATGACGATCATGTCGACGGCGGGGAGCGCCATTCGGGAGCAAACCGAGCAGGTCATGAAGGAGCAGCTCAAGCAGGTGGGGATCGATCTTCGGATCGACAATCGACCCGCGTCTGTCTTTCTGGGCCCGATCATCAACCGTCGGCAGTTCCCGCACCTGGCCCTCTACGGAAGCCTGTTCTCACCGGAGACGCTGCCGATCAGCCGGTTCCACAGCAGCCAGATTCCGTCGGCGGCCAACAACTGGGAAGGGGACAACCGGGCGGGGTGGCGTAATGCCGACAACGACCGCCTCTGGGAACAGATGATCTCCGAGCTTGATGAGAAGAAGCGCATCGCGCTGTTCCGCCGCCAGCAGGAGATTTTTGCAGAAGATCTGCCCAGCCTACCGCTGTACTTCCGCCTCAGCCGGACGACGTCGCACAAGAGAATCCTCAACGTTAGGCCGACGGGACTGTCCGGTTCCTACATGCTGTGGAACAGCTACGATTGGCGGTGGGACGACTGATCGGTATGAGGCGGAGCCTGAGCAGTGGGCGAGGTGACCGCGAACGGCGCACGTTGATGGTGGCGGTCGGATGGGCCGCTGGTTTGCTCTTCGTCTCACCTCCCGAGACCGCTCCGAGCCCGCGCACAGACGCGGGACAAGGACACCTCATCGACACGACGCCATCCACCTGAGGTCTTCCAGAGCGCTATCCGGTCGCTCCATGCCCGGCTGTCTCGGTCTTCGGTAGTAGTCCGCTGGACGACTCGGCCGCACGCACGTTGCATTTCCATACACCCGTCTGTATAATCATACCATGCCGGTTCGCGTGAGCATCATTGGGGCATCGGGGTACAGCGGCGGGGAGCTCGTCCGGCTGCTGTGCGGCCACCCGGATGTCACCCTCGTGCACCTGACCGCCGAGAGCCGCAAGGCGGAAGCCTACGGCGAGGTCTTCCCCAACCTGCGCGGGTTCGTCGCGCATACGACCGAAGAGGCCGATGTGGAGGCGATCGGCGCAGACTCGGATGTTGTCTTCTTCGCCCTCCCCAACGGCATGGCCATGACGCTGGTGCCGAAGCTGGGGCCGCGCTCAAAGATCATCGACCTGGGGGCCGACTTCCGGTTCCGCGATCCGGCCACCTATGCCGTGTGGTACAAGATGCCGCATGCGGCGCCGCACCTTCTCGCCGAGGCGGTCTACGGCCAGCCGGAGCTACACCGCGAGCGCATCAAGACATCGCGCATTGTCGGCAACCCCGGCTGCTATTCAACCGCCGCGCTCATCGCAATCGCGCCATTCGTGCAGGCCGGCGCCGTGCAGCGCGACGGCATCATCGTGGACGCCAAATCCGGCGTCTCGGGCGCAGGACGGGGTGTCTCGCTGGGGACGCACTTTGCGGAGGTCAATGAGAACGTCAAGCCGTACAACGTCGCTGCCCACCGTCATACGCCCGAGATCGAGCAGGAGGTGGCGGCGCTCAACGGCGGGGGAGTGACGATCACGTTCACGCCGCACCTGGTTCCCATGACGCGGGGGATTCTGGCCACGGTGTACATGCGTCTGGTCCATGGAATGACGGCCGCCGAAGCCGAGGGGATTCTGATGGAAGCCTACGCCCGCGAGCCGTTCGTGCGCGTGCTCCCGGGCGGCCTGCCCCAGACAAAGGCCACGTATGGGTCCAATTACTGCGACGTTGCGGTCCGTGTCCACGCCGGCGGGGGAGTGCTCATCGTTATGGCCGCGATCGACAACCTGGTCAAAGGCGCATCCGGCCAGGCAATTCAGAACATGAACATCATGTGCGGATTCCCGGAGCGCGCGGGGCTCCAGGGTCTCCCGGTATTTCCGTAGAGGTGCCGTGATGGCCGTGGCGCGCGAGGCCTTTACTCCTCTCGAAGGCACCGTGACGACTCCACGGGGGTTCCGCGCCGCGGGCATCAGGTGTGGGATCAAGCCTGATCGGCCGGATCTGGCCCTGATCCTCTCCGATACGCCCGCCTCTGCCGCGGGCACCTTCACGACAAACAAGATGCGCTCCGCGCCGGTCATTCAGAGCGAGGCGAAGCTGACGTCCGGCCGGGCTCAGGCGGTGCTGGTCAACAGCGGCAATTCGAACGCCTGCACCGGGAAGCGCGGGGAAGAGGACGCCCGCACGATGGCCGCGGCGGCCGCGAAGGCCTTGGGCATCTCAGAGGATCTCGTGCTGGTCGCGAGCACAGGCATCATCGGGCGTCCGCTGCCGATCGACGTCATCACCGCGGGTGTGCCCGCGCTGGTCGCCGCGCTCGGGGCCGACGGCATGGCGGCCGCGCAGGCGATTTTGACCACCGATGCGTTTCCCAAGACCGCCGCGGTCCGGGTCGATCTGGGTGAATCCCAGGCGACCATCGGAGGCATCGCCAAGGGCGCCGGCATGATCCATCCCAACATGGCGACGATGATCGCGGTCCTCACGACCGATGCCGCTGTCGAGCCCGCCGCGTTGCGTGCGGCGCTGCGGACCGCCGTGGACGGATCGTTCAACTGCATCAGCGTGGACGGCGACACCAGCACCAGCGACAGCGTATTCATCCTGGCCAATGGCGCCTCCGGCGCGCCCGTGATCGCGACCGGGGACGATTACTACGAGGCGTTCGTCGCGGGGCTGACCGACGTCGCGGGCCGGCTGGCGCGACTCGTCGTACAGGACGGGGAAGGAACAACCCGGATCATCGAGGTGCTCGTTCGTGGCGCGCGATCGCACACAGACGCCGGGACGGCGGCCCACGCCGTGATGACCTCGATGCTGGTCAAGACAGCCTTTCACGGCGCTGAGCTCAACTGGGGGCGGATCTCGGCGGCGCTGGGACGCAGCGGTGCGGATGTGCTCCCCGATCTTCTGGCGATCGGCATCGGCGACCTCTGGGTGGTCCGCGGCGGCGTGGGGGTCCCGGATTCCTATGCAGGCGCGGAGGCCCTCCTGCGCGAGCCCCAGGTCCGGGTCACGATCGACCTCGGACTGGGCCAGGGAACATTCCGCGGGTGGACGAGCGATCTGTCCGAAACCTACGTCAAGGTCAACAGCGGGTACGTGACATGACGCGCCGGCTCGCCCACCGAGCCAAGGAAGCGTTGCGGGATCCCGCGATCGAGGGGCGGCTCATTGCGAGGGGGCTGCACTATGCGGCCGCGTGGCGCGGGCGAACCGTCGTTGTCAAGTACGGCGGCAGCGTGCTCGACGCGAGCACCTCGGGCACGGTGGTGGAAGACCTGGTCCTCCTCAAGGGCGCCGGGGTCAATCCCGTGCTGGTGCATGGGGGCGGCCCGGAGATCACACGCATGCTCGACCGCGTCGGCAAGGAAACGCACTTTGTGAAGGGACTCCGCGTGACCGATGCCGAGACGATGGAGATCGTCGAGATGGTGCTGGCCGGGCGCGCCAACAAGACGCTGGTGACGATGATCGGGCTTGCCGGGGGCAGCGCGGTCGGCCTTTCTGGAAAGGATGCCGCGCTGCTCCGGGCCCGGCGGCTCGACGGTCCGGTCGACCTTGGTCTGGTGGGCGAGGTCGTTGAGGTTCGCGGACAGATCATCCAGACCATCAGCGAGGCGGGGCATGTACCCGTGATCGCATCGGTGGGGGTGGGGGGCGAGGGCGAGAGCCTCAACCTCAACGCGGATCATGTGGCCGGCGCGCTCGCCGCCGCCCTCGGGGCGAGCAAAATGATCATCCTGACCGATGTCCCTGGGGTGATGCGGTCAGACGGCGACGACTCGGCATCGCTG
>JBOGSE010000901.1:0-4029 GCA_050694895.1 bacterium
CCCTACTGGTTTTTCACCCGGCTTCGCCGGAACGCTCTCTACGGCAGACGGGCACACTGTTTTCGCGAAGGCGGTCTCCCCGGTCCCGAACCCGCACACCCCGTCCCTGCACCGCCGAGAGGCCAAGATCGTCACCCGTCTTCCCGCACACACGCCGGTTCCGCGGCTGCTTTGGACGTACGACGAAGGCGAACAGGGCTGGATAGTTTTGGTATTCGAGTACGTCCACGGACGTCATCCCTTGGAACCGTGGCGCCCCGACGAGCTCAACCGAGTCCTCGAAGGGCTCGCGGCACTTTCGACGGTTCTGACTCCATCACCGTTGGGACCAGATCTTGTCGGGACGGCCAGCGAGGTTGTGGCCAAAAACGTCCGTGGCTGGACGTGGCTGCGCGATTCCAGGCCTCCAAATCTCGACGGCTGGTCCGCACGCCACTTAGACAGGCTTGTGGCTTTGGAGGAAGAGGCCGCCAGGGCGGTCGCAGGCACCGCTCTCCTCCACATGGACATTCGGGCCGATAATCTGCTCCTCGCCTCGGACCGCGTCTGGTTCGTGGACTGGCCACACGCAACTATTGGAGCTGGATGGTTTGACCTTGTGGGCTTCGCACCGAGCGTCACCATGCAGGGCGGCCCGCCCCCCGAAGCGCTAGTTGAGCAATACCCCGGTTGCCAGGGGGCGGATCCAGAGGACATTACAGCAGCCATTGCCGCCATCGCAGGGTACTTCACGCACCGTTCCCTCCAACCACCACCACCAGGGCTACCTACCGTACGCGAGTTTCAGGCAGCGCAGGGGAAGGTGGCCCGTCAATGGTTGTCGGAGCGCCTCAACTGGACTTGATTTCGCCCGTGCTCACGCCTGCGCGTCGGGCCCTGTACAGCCTCGGCACCTTCGGCAGCAGCCTTCTCCAGCAAACCGTCCTGCTGTGGGTGTTCTACTTCTATGCGCCGCCACCCGGCCAGGGGTTACCTGTGAGAGTCACGCCGGGCCTGCTTGGCGTGGCGCTCGGCCTCGGCCGTTTGATCGATGCGCTCGCCGATCCGCTCGTCGCGCACTGGAGCGATCGTCTCCGCGGCCCCGCGGGAAGACGCCGCCCCTTCATTCTCATCGGCGCGCCGATCATGGCGGTCGCGTTTGCGCTCATCTGGCGCCCTCCCGACCCCACGCCGACGTTCGCAAACTTCGCGTATGTCGCGGCGCTGCTCGGCATCTTCTTTCTCCTCTTCACTCTCGTGCTGAATCCCTACACGGCTTTGCTGCCCGAGGTCACGCGCGCGGGCCGCGAACGTGTCGGCACCGCCGCCGCCCAGGCGGTCTTCAGCCTGGCGGGAACCGCCATTGGCTACATCGCCTCGGGCCCTCTCGCCTTCCGCATGGGATTCGCCACGATGGGTCTGGTGCTGGCGCCCGTCGGCGCGCTCGCTCTGATCCTCGCCGCGCTGGCCGTACGCGAACGACCGATCGATGACCCGCGCGTCGACTTTGCGCGGGCCTTGCACATCGTGTTCGGCTACAGACCATTTCGCATCTTCATCGCCGGGTTCGCCCTGCTGTGGCTCGGACTGTCGGTGATTCAACTGGCCCTTGCACTGATCGTCACGGTGCTGATGGGCCTGCCACGGGAATCGGTCGGCACCGTACTTGGGCTCAGCGTCGCCGCGAGCATCCTGGCCACCCCGGTCATGACCGCGGTCGCGCACAGGATAGGCAGCCGGCGGACACTGCTCGCGGCAATGTCTCTGGCCGCAATCCTCGTGCCGCTCATCGGGACCATCGGTCTGTGGCCTATATCGCTGGGGCCCGCAGCGCAGGGCTACGTGCTCATCCCGCTGGCGGGACCCGCTCTGGCAGCGCTGTTCACGCTGCCCAACGCCATCCTGGCCGACATCACCCAGGCCGCCGCGCGCCGGTCCGGACGGCGCGTGGAGGGGATGTTCTTTGCGTTCCAGGGGTTGATCCTCAACGGAGCGACGAGCGTGTCGTCGGCCATCCTCGGCGCCGTCTTGAGCATCTTCGGGTATGGCCTGGGCCTCCGGATAGTCCCGCTGATTGCTACCGCCTTCGTCGTCGCGGGGATCGCCGTCTTCCGTCGGTTTCCCCACGAGGAAGCACCCGCCTGATCTCTACGCGTCCGGACCCAGATATTCGAAGCATACGGTTCGGATATGATACCAGGAACGCATGCGGCAGAGTACACTAGTCCGCGAGCATGGGCGCGTATCTGATCCGACGGCTGATCCTCGCCATTCCTACCGTGCTGGGGGTTGTCACCGCGGTCTTCCTGCTGATCCGGCTCGTGCCCGGTGACGTCGTCACGCAGCTCATCGGCCTTGAAGCCAACCTCCCACGCGGTCGTGCCGAGGAACTGCGCAAGCTCTTCGGGGTTGATCGCCCCCTGCACGTGCAGTTTGGCGACTATATGTCGCAAGTGGCCCGCGGCGATCTGGGCAAGTCGCTGCGCACCGGCCGGGCGGTGGGTCCGGAACTGGCGCGGCGCTTTCCGGTGACGCTTCAGCTCGCGTTCATGGGTCTGCTCGTTGCCATCGCCATCGGCATTCCCGTCGGGATCCTTGCCGCGTTGAGGCGCGGCCGCGTGGCGGACTACCTGGCCACGGCATTCGTGCTGCTGGGCCTCTCCGTGCCGTCGTTCTGGCTGGCGGTCCTGCTCATCCTCCTCTTTGCCCTGCGCCTGGGATGGCTGCCCCCGACCGGCTACATCTCGCCGGGTGAAAGCCTGTCGGGCAACCTGCTGCACATGATCCTGCCCGCGCTGTCGCTGGGCCTGATTCTGGCCGCGGCCAGCACGCGGATCGTGCGGAGCAGCCTGCTGGAGGTCCTCAGCCGGCACTACATCCGTACCGCGCGGGCGAAGGGCCTGTGGGAATCCGCCGTGGTGCTCCGGCACGCGCTACGTAACGCTTTGATCCCGGTGGTCACCGTTATCGGCCTGCAGTTCGGCACGCTCCTCGGTGGCACAGTGATCATCGAGCAGATCTTCAGCCTCCCCGGTATCGGTCGGTTCGCGCTCGAAGGCATCAACCTCCGCGATTACCCTGTGATCCAGGGCGCGGTGCTGGCGATCGCGCTGTCATTCACGCTGGTAAATCTGTCCGTCGATGTGTGTTATGGCTTCCTCGACCCTCGTATCCGATACGAGTAGGGCGGCGGTCGCCCGCCGGCGGCGCCTCAGCGCCCGGCTCGCGCGGCATCCAAGCGCGCGGATCGGCGGCATGCTGATCCTGGTGGTATTCGGTGGGGCCATCCTCGCGCCGCTTCTGACCAGCTACGACCCGGTGCAGATCGCGCCGGAGCAGCGCCTGGCTCAGCCCAACCGTGCGCACCTGCTCGGCAACGACCTGTACGGCCGGGACACATTCACGCGTGTACTTTACGGCGGACGCATCTCGCTGGCGGTCGGCGCGCTGTCGGTCGGGCTGGCCCTGGTGATCGGCGGCAGCATCGGTGCCGCTTCGGGCTACTGGGGCGGGTGGGCCGATTCGCTGGTCATGCGCCTTACGGACATCATGCTGGCGTTCCCGGCAATTCTGCTGGCCATCGGGCTGCTGGCATTCCTGGGCGGTGGCTTCTGGAACGTCGTGCTGGCCATCGCGATCATTTATACCGCCCCGATGGCGCGGGTCGCGCGCGCCGCGGTGCTCTCGGTGAGGCACGAAGAGTACGTCGACGCCGCGGGTGCGATCGGTGCGGGGGACGCGCGCATATTGCGCAAGCACATCCTTCCCAATGCGATCGCGCCATTGGTCGTCGAGAGCACGTTACGGCTGGCGCTGGCCATCCTGGCCGAGGCCGCGCTGTCGTTCCTGGGATTAGGAACTCAGCCGCCCGCCCCGACCTGGGGACAGATGATTGCCGAGGGCCGGGCCGTCATGACGTTCAGCGCATGGCCGGCCATTGGCCCGGGGCTGGCCATCACGATCACGGTGCTGGGCTTCAATCTGTTCGGGGATGGGATCCGCGACGCCCTCGATCCTCACCTGCGCACCGCGTAGGGCGGCACTCACCTG
>JBOGSE010000902.1:0-1549 GCA_050694895.1 bacterium
TCGGCGCTCCCCTGGTTGGCGTGGCGGAGTTGTCATTCGCAGGAGCGTGACCGGAGTCGTGCGGGAGCCACGGTGAGGCGACCCTCCGTGGCTCTCCGCCTGTCCTTGGCAAGAAATCAGAGTTGAGGTGGCCGACTATGCGCGCATTGGTGGCTGGAATGATTCTGGGGCTGACGCTGGGAAGCGTCTTCGGTCTCGGCCGGGGATGGATGGCCGCACGAGGGGCCCCGGCGGATATCCAGCCGCCTCCCCGGACGATGCTGCCGGGCGGCGAGGTGCGCGAGTTTCGGCTGGTGGCGCGTCCGGGCAGATGGGAGGTTGCGCCGGGGACGTTCATTGATGCCTGGACCTACAACGGCCAGGTCCCCGGTCCGGAACTGCGTGTGCGCGAAGGCGATCTGATGCGGGTCATTGTCAAGAACGCGCTCCCGGTTCCGACGACCATCCACTGGCACGGCGTGGACCTCGACTGGCGGATGGACGGGCCCCCGGGCGTGAACCAGGACCCGATCGAGCCCGGGAAGACCTTCGTCTACGAGTTCGTCGCCACTCCTGCTGGGACGCGGATCTACCATTCGCACGTGGATCCTGGATCGCAGATGGAACTGGGTCTCTACGGAGCGCTGATCATTGAGCCGCGCGAACCCGAGCCCGTCCGGTACGACCGCGAGTACACCTACCTTCTCGACGAGATGGCGATGGACTTCACGACCAAAGTGGCCCTGGGCAGGGACCGGCTGCCGATGAGCGAGTTCGGCAACGGGCGCGGCGGCGCGCTGCAGTATGATCTGTTCCTGATGAACGGCAAGGCGGGCAGCGCCATCCCGCCGCTACGGCTCAAGGCGGGCGAACGGGTACGTGTGCGGCTGATCAACGTCGGCGCCCTCCCCCACGCGATGCACACGCACGGGCACATCTTCAAGATCGTCGCGACCGACGGAAACCCTGTGCCACCTGCCGGGCAGTGGCGCAAGGACACGATCCTCATCGGGCCCGGAGAGCGCTACGATCTGGAGCTCACAGGCTACAACCCCGGCGTCTGGATGTTCCATTGTCACATGCCGAACCACGGCGACAACGGGATGATGACCACGATCAATTATGAGGGGTTCAAGCCGTTCCGCGAGCACGGGCATCTCCCACCGATCAGGCCGCCGGCCTCAACTGACCCCACGGCGCCGCGGGCCGCCACGCCGGCGCCGGCCGCCGTGGAGCCGCCGGCGGTACAGGTCGCTGCCCGGCAAACCGCAACTGGAATTGTTGTCAGGATGCTCGACAACCGCTTCGAGCCGGCCAACCTGTCGATCCCGGCGGGGACGACGGTCACATGGGTGAACAGGGGCATCAATGCCCATACGTCAACCGGCATCGACACCTATTGGGACAGCCCGACCATGGCCACCCGCAACCGGTTCTCGGTCACGTTCACCAAACCCGGCGCCTACCGGTATGTGTGCCGGCAGCACCTGTTGAATGGCATGGTGGGAACCGTGCAGGTGACCGGAGCTCGGTGAAAGAATGACGAAAGTAATCCGGCGATCAAAACATG
>JBOGSE010000903.1:0-10956 GCA_050694895.1 bacterium
ACGCTGGAGGCGGTAGTCGACCTCAAACGGGAGCACGGCTTCCGTGTCGAAGACGTGACGCGCGTGGATGTGGAGACCTTCGACGTCGCCTACCACATCATCGGCGGAGGCGAAGAAGGGGACAAGATCGCAATCCGCACAAAAGAAGAAGCGGACCACAGCCTGCCGTACATGGTGGCCGCCGCCATGCTCGACGGTCAGGTGATGCCCGAGCAGTACCGGCCTGACCGAATCGTGCGCGGCGATGTCCAGGCGTTGCTGCGCAAAGTGATCGTGCGCCCGTCCGACGAGTACAGCCGTCGGTTTCCCCAGCGGATGGCATGCCGGGTGACGATCACGCTCACCGATGGACGGACGCTCGTCAAGGACAAAGACGACTACGAAGGCTTTCACACCCGGCCGATGCAGTGGGACGCCGCGGTCGCGAAGTTCGAACGGCTGAGCGCCCCGTATGCCGATGCGGGTCTGCGCCGCGAGATCGTGCACGCCGCCGCGGCCCTGGAGGGCATTCGAGTCGCCGATCTGATGCGGTTGGTGTCGCGGGTGTCTGCTTCGGCGCGCGGATAGGCCGCCGCCGTCAGAGGGAAACGGAGGCACACACATGGAGCGCGCGTTCTCATTCCTCAAGGTCAACGACCGCCCACCCAAGCCGCGTACCCGCGGCATCACCGAGATCCGGGGACCGTATTACACGCCGATGGGCACGCGCTACCTGCAGGATGTGCTCGAGACGATGGGCGCGTATGTCGACGCGCTCAAGTTTGCCGGAGGCTCCTTCTCGCTGATGCCCACGAAGGCGGTGAAGGAGCTGATCGATCTGTGCCACGCCAATAACGTGCTCGTCTCCACCGGTGGCTTCATCGAGCACGTGCTCACGCAGGGCGCCCAGGCGGTCGATCGATACATCAAGGAGTGTGCGAAGCTGGGCTTCGACATCATCGAGCTCTCCAGCGGGTTCATCACGATTCCGACCGATGACTGGCTGCGCCTCGTGGAGGCGGTGCAGAAGGCGGGCATGAAGGCCAAACCCGAGGTAGGGATTCAGTTCGGGGCCGGTGGCGCAACCGCGGCCGCTGAACTGGAGGCCGAAGGGACCCGCGCGCCGGAGTGGGCCATTGCCCAGGCCAAACGGTTCCTGGAGGCGGGCGCATACATGATCATGGTCGAGTCCGAGGGCATCACGGAAAGCGTCCAGACCTGGCGCACAGATGTCCCGGGCAAGTTTGCCGATGCGCTCGGCCTGGAGAAGGTGATGTTCGAAGCGTCCGACCCAGAAGTCTTCGCCTGGTATATCAAGAACTACGGACCCGAGGTGAACCTGTTCGTGGACCACAGCCAGATCGTCCAGCTCGAATGCCTGCGATCAGGCATCTGGGGGACGAAGAGTCTGTGGGGCAGAGTGCTGACATATAAGGGCTAGCGGCCACGCAGGTCGGCCCATATCACGACGCGCGAGGGTCGGAAGGCACTGGGGGAACGGGAGCATCACAACTCGTGCTCAGGGGTGTTAATCAAGCGACGGGCGGTGAGCAGTTCCCGGAGGGGATATACCCTTGGCAAACACGAGGCAGTCGAGTGTAGTTTTGCACGCAGATGGGGTCGTGCTTAGGCCTTGGCAAGTCGAAGATGCTCGATGGTATGTTGAATCAAGGGATGAAGAAGTCTTCAAGTGGACAACCGAGAAACGTGAGTTAACCGTCCGAGAGGCAGAAGAGGCGATTCAGCGGGTAAATGAGAGGCCGGATGTCTTTTCTTTTGCGGTAGTCGATCCCAACGGCAACGAGATCCTTGGAAACGTCGCCCTCGTACTCGACGAGAACAGCCGTACTGGAGAAGTGATGTACTGACTTGCGCCTTGGGGTCGGGGGCGTGGTATCAGCGCCAGGGCAGTGCAGCTACTGTGTCAGTGGGCTTTCGATGCGCTTGGTTTAGTACGAGTCACCTTGAAAACGCATGTGGACAATCTGCGGTCGCGGATGGTAGCCGAACGTGTTGGCTTTCAAAGAGTGGAAGACCAGAATGAGAGTGAAGCGCATCCCGAGATTCTATGGTTTGCATTGACCAACCAGATGAACCTGGAATGAACGGTAGCGGCAGCGCCACTGGAGGTTCTTGGGGTAGCCGAATGAGCAGTGATTCCGGGGCTGGCGATTTACGCTCCTGCCCCCCCTGCGCGGCCGCTCGAGTTGCGTGAGTTCAACAATCAAGGCTATCACCCCGCATGTACCGGATGCGGGTTCGTGCTGTGGCTGAACCTCAAGCCCTGCGTTGGCCGCAGGCGAGCGGACGATATTCCGGCATTCGCGGCTGAAGCAAAAAGGGTTTCACTGTGTCTACCACAACAAAACTCAGGTCCCCTCAAATCTGCAACGCCCTGGCGCTGGTCTTTGACCGCGTCGCCAAAGACCTCAAAGGTCAACGTTACTGTTTCGTCGGCACAGCCGCCGCAGTCGCACTAGGCGTACCGTTGCGCGCTGGAGATGTTGATATCCTCGTGCCAAAACGCGAAAGTGTAGACCTCTTCGCGCGCGCTCTGTCGGAGTTTCCCTGCGTCCGTCCGCCCACGTGGCTGCCAGAAGCGCGGCAGTATTACACCGCCTTCAATATCCATGGTGTTCAAGTTGAAGCCAGTACCGTGGAGCGGAAAACGGATTCGCACTACCGGGAAACGTTGGGCGACGGCCCATATAAGCACTGTCGGCGTGTGAAGTTTGGACGACATGCGGTGCCAACGATCAAGTTGGAGCTTCGCCTGGCAACGGAACTGGCCCGCCGGCGTTGGGGACGCTACCTTCCGCTCATACGTTGGATGCAGACTCACAGTTGCGACACCAAACTATTGCGCCACGCCATGCAAGCGGTGGGTGTTCCAGAGCGTACCCAAACGAGGGTTCTCGAACGTATTGAGGAGAAGTAGGTTATAGTGTGCGCCCAACACTGGTGGCGATTGCTCATCCGGGTAACTTCCGAAGCGTCCACGGCGGGGCAGTACCAAGGTCTCGTGGACAAGGCCGGTGTGCTCGGTAGCGTCGAACTCACAACGCCGGGTTGACAAGTCTAGATGGTATGACATATTGTCATACCGGAGGTAGGTCAATGGCTCGGTCCAAAGTTGCCATCTCGCTTGACTCTGATACCCTAGAGCGGTTGGATCGCCTGGTTCGCCGGAAGGTCTTTCCCAACCGAAGCCAAGCAATCCAGGAGGCCGTGAACGAGAAGCTCGGACGTCTCGACCGCGTCCGTTTGGCGCGTGAATGCGCGAAGCTCGACCCCGAACTCGAGAAGGCTCTGGCTGAGGAAGGAATGGGCCGGGAGTTGGCCTCTTGGCCCGAATACTGAGAGGTGAGATCCGGTGGGCGGATCTCAGCCCGACTCGAGGGAGGGAGCAGGCAGGCCAGCGACCGGTCCTCGTCCTGAGCCAGGACGTCTTCAACGAACGGTCAGGCACCGTCATCGCCCTCGCCCTCACCAGCCAGCCGCCTCGCGCGGGTTTTCCGCTTACCCTTGAGGTGCACGCCAAGAGACTGCCGAAGCGTTCATGGGTGAAGATCAGCCAGATCCGCACTCTCGCCGTGGAGCGAATCGGCAAACGACTGGGGGACGCGACGCCCGAAGAATTGGTGCAGGTTCTAGAAGGCCTGAATGAGATTCTCGGAGCCTGATCCGCGAGGCCAGTTGGATCTGGGGCTCGCATAGCCGTTGCGCTAGATGATATGAGGTCGCGGCCAAACGCTTCAGCGGGCCGCCGTGAGCACGATCCCGTTGCTCGATGGATCGGTCAGCCGCCAGCCCTCTGGTGTCCGGGTCATCTCAATACCGGCGGTCCTCAGCCGGTCCAGCACGGGCTGGAGCGCGGCCTCGTCCGGCAGGTGGATGGTGTAGTCGCGTAGACCCGCAGAGCCCGGCGGAGGGGGAAGCGCGCCGGCGCTCCCCCAGATGTTCAACCCGATATGGTGGTGATAGCCTCCGGCCGACACGAACAGGGCTCCGGGGTAGCGACGCACCATGACGTCGAAGCCGAGCAGATCGGCGTAGAACGCCTCCGCCGCCGCAAGGTCCGAGACTCGCAGGTGCATGTGTCCGATGCGCGTCCCAGGATCGAGTGCGAAATCATGTTGGTCACCGGCGCCGCCGCCAAGCTCGCCGAGAAGATCCTCGAGATCCAGGGGGTCGGTGGCCATGGCGATCTGCTCCCCCCGGCGGGGCCAGCGATCCCGCGGCCGATCGGCGTAGAGTTCGATGCCGTTGCCCTCAGGATCGGCCAGGTAGAGCGCTTCGCTGACCAGGTGGTCCGAGGCGCCCTGCAGCCGGTACTGTGTCTCGATCAGGTGTGCCAGCGAACGGGCCAGGGCGGTGCGATTCGGCATCAGGATGGCGAAGTGGTAGAGGCCGGTGGTGCGCGGCGGCTGAGGCCGCGCATCGGGCAGCGCGGAGAGCGCGACGATCGCTGATGCCCGAGGGGTGTCTGACGTGGCGGCCAGCATCACCGTGCCATCGTGGCGCCCGGCCACCTGAAGGCCGAGGATCTCACCGTAGAATTGCAGTGACCGTTCCAGATCGGCCACGGTGAGATGCACCGGGCCGACGGTCGTCTGGGGATGGATGGACGACATTTTCTCTCACGCTGCGCTAGAACAGCAACAGCAGCACGTAGCCCGCGACCAGAAGCACGGCGAGCCCGACCCAGAGCAGCGCGCGGGAGCGCCGCGGGCGATGCGCCGCCGGCCTGTGATCGGGTGTCTCGGCGCACGACGAACAGTAGTTCCCGGTACTGAGCCGGATGACGCAGTCCGCGCACAAGGCTTTGCCGCATCCGGCGCAATAGGCCAGCGCCGCTCGGTCCGCGTGGTGCGCGCAGGCGATCGCATTCAATGCCCCACGCGGGCCTCGGTCGGTCGTGTGCGAGGCATGAGGAACGCCCACAGCGCGGTGTTGAACTCATCCGGGATCTCCACGTACGGCAGGTGGCCGACCCCTTTGAGCGTGTGCACGCGCGCTCCACGGATCAACCGGGACGCGACCGCGGCCTGCTCGTGGGGGATGATCCGGTCTCGGTTTCCCCAGAGGATCAAGGTCGGCGCGGTGATTCGGGCGGCCGCGCGGTGCACCTGCGCGAGCATTGACTGGCGGACCCCTCCGAGGCCCACGGCGAGACGCAACACTTTGAGATATGTCTGGTTGTGCGCCGGTCGGGCCAGGTTGGTCTTGATGATCTCGAGCACCTGCGGAGGGATGCGGCGCTGCTCGGTGAAGAGGTCGCGTATGGCCAGACTCGGATCGAGACGCGCAAGGGCCACGAGCGCTTCGCCGACCAGCGGAATCGTCTGCAGGCGCATCAGTGGATTGACGGCGGGTCCGAATCCTCCGGGGGCCACCAGCACGAGGGCGCTGATCCGCTCGGGGACGGTGCCGGCGGCAAGCGTCGCAATGGCCCCGCCCAGAGACGACCCGACGAGGACCGGAGTCCGGACGCCCACCGCGTCCAGGAAGGCCAGGACCGTTTCCGCCGCTCCGCTGGGCGAGTAGGCCGACTCGCGCGGATCCGACTCGCCGAACCCAGGGTAGTCGAACGCGATCGTCGTGTGCCGCTCGCGCAGCGCGGGCGTCGTCCAGTTCCAGTACTCCAGCGAGGCCCCGACGCCGTGCATCAAGACGATCGGCGGTCCGCTGCCATCCACACGGTACCGAATGCGGGATCCGAATATTTCAACGAAGCGATCTGCGCTCACGAGGGTCCTCCTTGGCGGCCTGAGTGTGACGGCGAAAGATGAGTGCGTGGTGGCCGTTGCGGCGGGGTGCGCCTCAACCCGCGCAGGCGCTTGAGGCGTGTGATGTTCTTCCGGTCGGGACCTTCTCTCTCGAACCCCGGGGTCTCGATGATGCCCGACAGCGGCCGGAGCCGGGGATGCGAGAGCAGCGCGCGAAAGCCGTCGGGCCCGATCCAGCCTTCGCCGATGTTCTCGTGCCGGTCAACGCGCGAGCCCAGCGCGCCCTTTGAATCGTTGAGGTGGACCAGGCGGACGTGCCGCCACCCGACGGTGCGATCAAACGCCTGGATCATGGCGTCGATCCCGGCCGGCGTGCGCAGGTCCCACCCTGTGGCAAACAAGTGCGCGGTGTCCAGGCAGAAGCCGAGGCGCGGGTCGCCTTCGAGCAGACGCAGCATCTCCGCCAGATCGTCGAACTCCGCTCCCAGAAGCCCGCCGGCCCCCACGCTGTTCTCCAGAAGCACCATCGCACGCGCCGTCCGATCCAGGATGGATCGAATCGAGGCGGCCGCCCGGCGCAGCGCCAGGGGCCGCATCGTTCCCATGCGGCTTCCGACGTGGGTGACCGCGCCCAGGCCGTCCAGGCGTTCCGCTCCCCGCACCGTGGCCAGCAACGACGTCACGGACTTTCGGCGATACTCGCGATGTGGGGCCGCAAGATTCACCAGGTAGGCGGCGTGGGTGACGAGCGGATCCAGCATCGCCGCGCGGCGCTTGGCGACCAACCGGGCAATCGCCTCCTCTGAGTAGACGATCACCCGCCACTGCCGTGGCGATCCAAAGAAGATCTGGAGACACTCACAGCCGATCGCCACCGCGCGGTCGATCGCCAGGTCCAGAGAGCCGCTGATCGAAACGTGAGCCCCCAGTCGCATAACGTACCACAGGGGTTTCTGTGACGGCGCGGCCGAGCCCTGCCCGTGCCCCGCGGGCGCGGGCGCCGCGTCAGCGCGTGTAGACCGCAGCCACCACGGCGAGCAGCGCCACGCTCAACACCACCGCGAGCGGTGCGCCGACACGGGCATAGTCCCCAAACCGGTAGCCGCCCGGCCCCATGACCATCAGGCTGATGGGATGGCTGACCGGTGTCAGCAGCGTGACCGATGTCGAGGACGCGACCGTGATCAGGAACGGCGTGGGGTTCGCGCCAATCGCCGTCGCGGCGCCGAGCGCGATCGGGGCCATGAGAATCGTCGCCGGCACCGCGGGCATGACCTGTCCGATCAGGAACGCGACCAGGAACACCAGCACGAGGGCCACGCCCAGCCCGCCACCCGCGAGCGATACGACGGCCCCGGCCAGCGCGGCCGCCGCACCCGTGCGGTGGAACGCGATGCCGAGCGGCAGCAGGGCTCCGGTCACGATCACCGTAGCCCAATCGACGGCGTCAAAGGCCTCTTCCGAAGTAACGCAGCCTCCCACGACGACGATGCCGGCAGCGAGCAGCGCTGCCAGGGCGACCGGCACGATTCCCGCTGCGCCCGGCACAACGAGCGCCGCGACGCCGAGGAGCGCGACGCCCACCCGTGAGGTACGGGGAGGCGGCGGTTCGTCGAGCGAGATGAAGTTTGGATTTCGCCCGAGCAGCCGGATTCGCTCGCGGGGGCCCTGCACCAGCAGCGCGTCGCCGTATTCGAGCGGCAGGTCCGCCAGCCAGGTCCGCATCGGACGGCCCTGGCGCCAGATCGCGAGCACGTTGAGCGCGTAGCGCTGGCGAAACTCCAGCTCCTTGAGGCTCCGGCCCAACAGTTCGGCGCGTGGCGCGATTACGACCTCGCCGAGCCCGATGTCATCCGTCTCCAGGGGTTCCTGTCCGACCGTCGCGTCGGGCTGCAGCTCGACCGCCTGATCTCCCAGGACGCGGCGCATGTCCTCCGGCCGGGCCTGGACCAGCAGTGTGTCGTCGGCCGCGAGCCGCTCTCTGGGCGCCGGCGCATACATCCGCTGCCGTCCGCGGAGAACCGCGACCACGTTGATCCCAAACGACGCGCGCAGGGCCGTCTGCGCGATGGTTTTCCCCTCCAACGTCGATCCCGCGTCGACGCGTATCCTGAATAGACGCTCGGGGAGCCTGTACGTCTCGCGCAGGTCCCGCCGGGCGGCGCCTGTGGAGAATCCCTCAGGCGCAGCGGTCGGAAGCAGCCTGCGGCCGATGGTCGCCATGAAGGCGACTCCCACCGCAAGCAGGACGATCCCGATCGGCAGAAATGAAAAGAAGGTCAGCGGCGCGTACCCTGCCTGAACCAGAAAGCCGCTGACGATCAGATTCGAGGGCTTGCCGATCAGCGTGAGCGCTCCGCCCAGGCGCGCGCCGATCGCCAGCGGCATCAGCAGCCGGCTGGGGCTCAAGCGCGTTTCCCTGCACACCGCAATCGTGACCGGCAGCAGCATGGCCATGGCGCCGATGTGATACATGACGCTCGAGAGCACCCCGGCCAGCAGCATGAATGTGACGATCAGCGTGAGCTCGCGGGTGCCAACGGTGCGCAGGAGCGATCGGGCAAGACCAGAGGCGATTCCTGTCCGTTCCAGGGCCGCGCTCAGCACGAAGAGGCACGCGATCGCGACCACGGTTGGATCGCCAAAGCCCGCGAACGCCGCCGCCGGGGTTGCCACGCCGCTGAGGCCGAGGAGCAGCACGGCCCCAAGGGCGATGACTTCAGAGCGCAGCCGACCCGATGCAAAGGCGGCCAGTGTCGCCAGAAGGATGCCGGTCGTGATCCAACCCTCGGTGGAGATCGTCACCCGATATGAGTTCCCTCGGGCCGCCACGTCCGCCTTCAGGCTGTGGGGGCGGCGCTGATTCTCGCAGGGATTGTCGCCGCCGAACTGAAGCAGGACGCAGGCGCCGGGCATGGAGAGGAGCGACGATGAGCGATCCACGAGGCTTTCAGACCCGTGCGATCCACGGGGGCACGGTGCAGGACCCGCTGAAGTCGGTCAGCCTGCCGATCTATCAAACGTCAACCTTCCGATACGACACGGTCGCCGAAGGCGCCGCGTTGGGAAAGGATCGCGGCGACGGCTGGTATTACACGCGGTGGGGGAATCCAACGACGCGGCTTTTCGAAGAGCGTATGGCTCTTCTGGAAGGCGCCGAGGACGGCCTGGCCACCGCGTCGGGCATGGGTGCGATTGCCATGGGAGTCCTGAGCGCGGTTGACCCGGGCGCGCACGTCGTCTCGCCTCGTGCCGTGTACCAGGCTGCCTTTCAGCTCCTCGATGAGATCCTGCCAAAGTCCGGCGTGGAGGTGACGCTGCTCGACACGATGGAGATCGCCGCGTACGAGCAGGCGCTGCGGCCGAACACGCGACTCCTGTACATCGAGACACCGAACAATCCGCTCGTCCAGGTGACCGACATCGCCGCGGTCGTCGCCCTGGCGCGCCGCATCGGCGCCACCACGATCGCCGACAACACATTCGCCTCGCCGTTCAATTCCACGCCGTGCACGCTTGGGGTCGACCTGGTGGTCCATAGCGCGACGAAGTACCTCGGTGGGCACGCCGATACGTCCGCGGGGGTGATCGTCGGCCGCCGCGAGCTCATTCACCGTGCCAGGCATTACCTGCGGATCTTTGGGCCTGTGCTCGATCCGTTCGCCGGCTGGCTGCTGCTGCGCGGCCTCAAGACACTGGGATTGCGGGTCGATCGTCACAATGAGAACGCCCAGCGGCTGGCCGAGTATCTCGTCGGGCACCGGCAGGTGGACCGGGTGAACTATCCCGGCCTCGCCGACCACCCGGGACATGCCATCGCCGCGCGTCAGATGCGCGGGTTCGGGGGCATGCTGTCCTTCGAGGTGCGCGGCGGGTTCGCCGCGGGCGTGCGCTGCGTGGAGGCACTGCGGACGTGCCTGATGGCCGTCAGCCTTGGTGGCACCGAGACGCTCGTCACGCATCCCGCCTCGACCACGAGCGTGGATATTCCGCCGGAGCATCGCAAGCGCGCGGGGATCACCGACGGCCTCATTCGTGTGTCGGTCGGGCTGGAGGATGTCGAGGATCTCATCGCGGACTTCGATCAGGCGCTGCGCCTGGCGGCGTAAGCGGGCTCAGAGTGCCGCCGAGATCGAAGATCACGCCGGCGAGCGGACGGCCCAATGCGGGCGCGCGGTGGTTCACGGAGGGATTATACGTTACCACCCGAAGGCATTTTGCGTCATGGCGAGCGATCCGCAGGCGCTGCTGAGGCGCGTCCCGCTGTTCAAGGATGTGAGCGACGAGGTCCTCACCGGGCTCGCACCACAGCTTCGCCGCCGCGCATATCGCAAAGGCACGATGATCTTTCACAAGGACCAGGCGGGGGATGCGCTCTACATCATCGAGTCGGGGCACGTCCGCATCTTCCTGCCCGCCGAAGGCGGCGACGAGTTGACCATCGACCTGCTGGCGTCGGGAGACGTCTTCGGGGACATGGCCCTCCTCGACGGCCGGCCCCGGTCGGCCAGCGCGGATGCCCTCGAAGACACCGTCACGTACACGCTGGGCCGCGACGAGTTTCAGCACTATCTTGCCGAAACGCCGCGGCTGGCGAGTGCCCTGATCGAACTGCTGAGTGTCCGCCAGCGCGATCTCCTCGAGTACACGGAAACGCTGGCCTTTCTCGACGTCCACGCCCGTATCGCCAAGGTATTGTTGGATCTGGCGAATCGCTACGGCACCAAAGTAGCGGAGGGCATCGAGATCCAGATGGACCTGACGCAGGCCGAACTGGCACGGATGGTCGGCGCGACGCGCGAACGAGTTAACCGCGCGCTCGCATCGTTTCGCGTCCAGGGAGTGCTGGAGCTGCGCGGGAAGAAGATCGTCATCCTCGATGCGGAGCGCCTGAGAAAGCGAATCTACTAGCGGGACGGGCGGGAGCAGGTGTCTTTCTCACCCCGCTCGCAGGGCGGGCGGCGGAGGAGGTGGTTCTTATGATTCACTCCTCCACCGCCGTGAAAATCCGCTCGTGATACGTCCATCCCTACTCCGCGACCCGGAGATCGTGCTCCAGCATCTCGGGCTCACGCTGATCCGGTGGGATGGCCTCTTCGACACGGGCCGGCTCGTACACGGCTTCATCCGCGTCCAGCTTGATGTTCTCGAGATTGGCCTCGGTCGCGAGCGCCTGCGGGACGGTCGCCAGCAGGATCGCGGCCAGTGCGGCGAGTGCAGTCAGCTTCATGGTCTTCTCCTCCTTTCT